>DMRR01000058.1:5368-5694 GCA_003455275.1 Bacteroidota bacterium
GCGTTAAGAAATCAGTTGCGCGTTGAGCTTAGTATAATGATTACAGATTTAGCCAATTACTGCGTTCTGGTGGCGGCCGGCGACACTTCCGTTTTTGAGTCCAGCGGCTTTTCTGTCCGACGCACCGCACAGCCGGCCCCCAACCCTCTTGAAACTGTAGTAAATGTTCTATTACAGTCAGTGGGTGTAGATACAGAACTGCGCCTGCTTTTCAAGGCGGTTCCATATGCCAAAAGTTATGAGGTTTGGCTTAGCCCTGTTGATGATATGCATTTCACATATTTAACTACTATATCAAGCCAGAGGTATGTGATTAATAATTTAAG
>DMRR01000182.1:0-1166 GCA_003455275.1 Bacteroidota bacterium
TCGGATGCGCATTGGAGATATAGGAGAATTGATCTGTCATTGTGTTTTGTGAAGCAAATATAAAATTGCTCTGAAGCGCAACTGGAATTGATGAACAACCCTTTTATCAGAATGAAGATAAAAGAGAGCAGGTGACAATTAAGAAAATTATTTTTTCTTATTTGATTTTTTCCCGGGGGCAGATGGAGTTGAGGGTTTGCTTTTTTTAATCACAGAATTTGATGCGGCCATTTGCTTTGGTCGTTTGTGCCGCGCCTGATAAACACCCAGCTTCCCGCCACTGGGCATAGTAATTTCAGTGACTCTTCCCCAACCCTGACTATAAATGCGGCTACATTGAATCTGATGTTTTTGCATTTCTGCAACAAACTGTTCAATGTCTTTGCACATTAAATACAGTTCGGTTGAAGTATTATCAGGAGATGGATGAAAAGCCAGTTCTGCCGGCGGCAATCCGAAAATGAGCCAGCCACTTCCCACATCAACACTTGGGCATTTTAAAACCTCTTTAAAAAATTTTTTGTCTGCTGCTGCCTTTTTGGTGTAAATGAGAAAGTGTGCGCCGTTAATCATCAATAATGAATTTAGATTTTTGCCGGAATAAAAATAGAATAATATGTAATGAATAAATATTTATTCAACCTATATCCTGCTTAATAAATTATTTATTTAATAAGGAGTAGATCGCAGAGTCAAGAAACTCTCCGTTGTAGAAATAATTTTCTCTGAAGTAAGCTTCACGAATGAAATTATTTTTTTCTAATATTTTAATTGAGGCGAGGTTCGAGGGATTTACATTAGCTTCAATTGAATGCAACTTGAGAGTATTGAATCCATAATCAATCACAGGTTTCATTGCCTCGTTCATAATTCCCTGCCTGTGAAAATCAGCATGAAGCAAGTATCCGATTTCAGCACGATAATTCTCCGGTTGAAATTTGAAAAGACATATGGTCCCCAGCAGCCTTGAATTTTCTTTGAGCGAAATTCCCCAATTGATGCCTTCGCCTTTTTGCAAAAAATCTTCAAATACATCAATTAATTTTTTTGCATCTTCGATTGACTTTGCGCGTGGCCTGTCTATGTACTGCATCATGCGCTCATCAGAACGCAGAACAAAAAGATCGTCCGCATCTTCCTCAGTAACTCTTCTTAAAACCAGTCGC
>DMRR01000182.1:1513-5263 GCA_003455275.1 Bacteroidota bacterium
GAAATTTTTTTTTGATGTCGAACAGAATTCCTTCTCATCCAAATCAATGAATAAATAATTGCTCCTATTGTATCTGCAATCCAGTCAAGGATTTCGAAGTGCCTCGAATCAGTTAATTGATTTTGCAAAACCTCGATAAGAAATCCATAGAACGAGCAAACTGCAATCATGATTAATGCATTTTTTAATAACTGGCCTTCCCATATCTGAATTGCGTACAATAAAAGAAATGCTAAAACGAAGTACAGAAACGCATGCACCCATTTGTCAATCATTAATGTTTCAAACCACGGAGATTTGGGAATTTCGCTCGAGGGCATAAGTGACAAATACATAATTCCGCCTGCCCATACCACAGGCAATATCCAGCGCATATGATTAATGTCCAACCAGGGATTTATATTCAACAGTATCCATTAGATCATTGACATCGGCAGCATTACTCATTTTTATTTTCACCATCCAACCCTTTCCGTAAGGATCCTGGTTTACTAATTCAGGATTCGAATTCAAATCAGGATTGAGCTCGAGCAGTGTTCCGGCAACAGGAAGAAAAAGATCACTTACTGTTTTCACGGCTTCTACCGTTCCAAAAACTTCTTCTTTGTTTAGCGTTTTTCCAATTGTATTTACATCTACATAAACAATATCGCCAAGCTCACTCTGTGCAAAATCAGTAACACCTACTATGGCTATGTCGCCCTCAACACGAACCCATTCGTGATCTTTCGTATAGCGGAGGTTGTCGGGAAAATTCATACTCTAAATTTTTTAGTGGGGCAAATAAAGAAATGGGAAGGTAGAAATCATAAGCACACGATAGAGACGAAAAAATTTTTTATTAAACCAAAAATCTGCGTTCTACAATATTGTAAAACTCCATTACCATTTCGTCTGTTTGATTCCAGTGAAGGCGCTGTTTCAATGTGTTTTCGATATAGTCCATTGCTTCATCATAATTGGGGGCGCCATTAATTTTTTCAATCGCTTCATCATACAACCGCGAATCATTATTGAATAAAAAATTGATATAAGAAAACCTTTTGTTCAATCCAATAAAAACTTTTAAGTCTTTAATTGGTGTTTTCCTCAGCTTGTCAGCGAGCTCTCTTTGTGGCTTTCCTATTTTTTCACTCACTGTTTGTTTGGCCGACTGGGTTGAATATATATCTGCAACCGTTTTCTGTTGTTGCTTACCGGAAAAAGATTGTTGAATAGAAGGACCGGCTGGATGAAGAATTTCTTCGCTTGGATTCGGTGGTTGCTGATAACCCTGTTGCCCCGCATTATTAAGGTGAGGAGGCATTTGTTGTTGCGGAGGAAAATATTGGGGCTGTTGAATCGGCTGCTGGGGAATTGGCTGTTGCTGCATTTGTTGCGGCGCAAGCTGCTGCATGGGTTGCTGATACTGTGGCTGCTGATATTGCGGCGGAAGCTGTTGCATCATGTTTGGTTGCTGATCAGCCGGAATAGCAAGTGTGAGTTCATAAAGCTCGCGCACATAATTTAACAGGAGGTCTTTGTCAATCTTATTAATACTGCCGCCATTCATCTGTATGGAATGAAACAAGTAGTTGATTTTTTCAATCAACACCGAAATTTTTGTTTCAATTTTAATATCAGCCATATCCTTGATGAGAAGTAAATCTACTTCATTGAAGATTTGAGTCCAACTAAAAATTCCACCAATTGTTTTACTCTTTCGTCTGAATTTTGTTCAAATGGGTCAGAATTAGCGGGGCGCAAATATTCATCATGGAATTCAAAAACTTTTCTGAATTTTCGCCGCACCAAACCTTAATTAAAACAAATGTTTATTGAACCCTACATACGGCAGAGCAGCAGCGGATGGATTGAAGTGATATGTGGATGCATGTTTTCAGGAAAAACGGAAGAACTCATCCGGAGACTCAAGCGATCAAGAATTGCAAATCAGCGCGTAGAAATTTTTAAACCACAAGTGGATACACGCTATCACTTTAGTGACATTGTTTCTCACGATGAAAACGCAATACACTCTACTCCGGTTTCCAACTCACAAAATATATTACTGCTGGCAAATGACATGGATGTGGTGGGAATTGATGAAGCCCAGTTTTTTGACAACGAACTTCCGCTGGTGTGCGATGTGCTGGCTAATAAAGGTATGCGGGTGATTGTAGCAGGATTGGATATGGATTTTGCCGCAAAACCATTTGGCCCAATGCCACAGTTGCTCGCAAGAGCGGAATACATTACAAAGGTTCACGCCATTTGTGTGATCTGCGGAAACATAGCTTCTTACTCCTATCGAAAATCAAAATACGCTGCTCAGGTTTTGCTTGGTGAGAAAGAACACTACGAGCCGCGATGCCGGCATTGTTTTGAAAAAGGAATGAAGGGCTAATGTGCTGATTTGAAAATTTGAAGATTTAAAAATGAAAAACAGAATCGAAAAAAATTTCCGCGACTGTTCCTTTTCCCCCTGGGAAAAGGTTAGGAATGGGGCTTCATGAAAACTCTCCTCCTCATCCGCCACGCAAAATCTGCTCACGATAATCCGAATCAACCGGACATTGAACGCACGCTGAACAAGCGAGGTATGGAAGATGCACCATTCATGGGAAAAATTCTGAAGCAGCAAGGAATTATTCCGGATATGATTTACAGTAGCCCCGCGGTGCGCGCCTTTACTACGGCGAAACTTTTTGCGAAGGAGCTTGATTACAATGCTGATTCAATTCTCATTGATCCGGTTTTGTATTCGTTCAATGCGTCGCAAATTCTTTCCTTCATCACCGGATTGAAAAATGAATTGCAAACTGTTTTACTTTTCAGTCACAACCCGACTTTTCATGAACTGGCAAATTATTTTACAGGAAATAAAATCCCTTCCATGCCTACCTGCTGCATTGTCGGAATTAATTTCGAAACTGATTCATGGGACGAAATTGATGTGAGCCGAAAGCAAATGTTATTATATGAATTTCCGAAAAAGTATAAAGGCGATGAATAAATGAAAACAATTCATCGTGATACCAGTTGGCTTAGTTACAACCGACGCGTCATTCAAGAGTCGGAAGACAAGAGCAATTCTGCCGGGGAGCGATTGAAATTTATTTCAATTGCAATCAATAACCTGAAGTCATTTCTCAAAGAGAGATATTTTTTTCACCTGAATTCAAAAAATGAATTAACTGATGAACTCTTCAAAAAAATAAAAAAGCAGTTCAGCAAGTGCGACAAAATTTTCGGCGAAATACTCGAAGAACTTAAAGAACACAAGATTTATTTTCCTAATATTTCTGAACTTGACGACAAGCAATGGAAATATCTGAGCGAATGGTATAGAGTTAAACTGAAACCTAAAATACATCCTGTCTTTCTGAACAGAGAAAATGACTTTATCGCTTTGGAGAATGGAAAAATCTATCTGCTGGCACAACTCATTTATCATCATGAAGAGGGAAATGCATTAATTGAAATTCCATTTACCGGAACTGAACGGTTTATTGAAATTCCTTCTGCTGCCTCAAGGGTTTTTACTACGGTCGATGAAATAATGAAACAGTTTCTTGCAGATGTTTTTCGTGGTCATGCAATTCCCAAAACCGGATTGTTCGAAGTTATTTCCGGAACAGAGTTTATTCACCAGGATGAGGCGAAGGAATATTTTGACCAGTGGAATGAAGATCTTAAATCGCTTAGTGAAAGGTTTTTATTGGTAGAGAATGGAATGACCGGCAGCACACTGAAAATCGTTCTTAAAAA
>DMRR01000143.1:0-1040 GCA_003455275.1 Bacteroidota bacterium
CGCGCAGTGATGAGTGCATCTTTTCTGATTGCATCTTTTGTAGCAAGCAATTCATTTTTCTTATTGAAAATTTCTTCCGCATGTTCGCTTGTAGAAGCAACTTCATCGAGCAGTGATGCGAGTTCAGCAATTTCATTTTTGATTGGGGCAGTGAATGCATCGAGCGCACGGCGCGCTGCTTCGCGAACTTCTTTCTTTGCTGCGATTTCAATTTCATCTAACTCATCATTTGTTGCAATTGCATTCTTAATTATCCAATCGCGCATTTGTCTGTTGCAATCAAATTCTTTTTCCCATTCCAATCTCTCTTTTGATTTATATCTCTCATGCGAACCGGAAGTTGAGTGACCTTGCGGTTGCGTGAGTTCGCGCACATGAAAGAGCGCAGGAATATGAGTGGCGCGCACTTTCGCAATTCCCTTTGTATAAGTTTCAATCAGCGCAGCATAGTCCCAGCCATTAACCACATAAATATCAATGCCGCGACCGTTTTCATCTGTTTGAAATCCACTGATGATTTCTGAAATATTTTCTTTTGTCGTTTGATATTTCTGCGGAACGGAAATTCCGTAACCATCATCCCACACAGTGATTGCAAGTGGAACTTTAATCACACCGGCTGCATTCAGTGTTTCCCAAAAATGTCCTTCTGAAGTGGATGAATCACCAATGGTGGCGAACACTACTTCATTTCCATTCACTGAAAAATTATTTTCTCCTCTCAACTCCGGATTCTCACGATAAAATTTTGATGCAAGAGCAAGACCAAGCGCACGCGGCATTTGTGATGCAGTGGGCGAAGAATCAGCAGAAGTATTTTTTGTTTCAGTGTGATTTTTCCATTCTCCGTTTTCGTCTAACAATCTTGTCGCGAAGTGTGCATTCATCATTCTGCCGCCGCTATGCGGTTCATTATTAATATCGGCATCAGCATAAAGTTGAGAGAAGAGTTGATCAAGTGTTGCCATTCCAGTTGCGAGCGCAATAGTTTGGTCGCGGTAGTAGCCGGAACGGAAATCACCATTCTGAAAAACTTTTGA
>DMRR01000143.1:1436-3430 GCA_003455275.1 Bacteroidota bacterium
AAACTGGCTTCGCGGCTTTGGCAGGCGAGCTTAAAATCATTTAACACTTCGATTTTAAATTCAGCGAAGGATATTTTTTTTTCAGTCATCGAATCAACATTCTTATTCATAAAAACTGGATTGCTTCAAATGTAAACTTCTGAATTAATGCACAAAATGAACTACACATTAAAAAAATCTTTTGGCAGAATAATTGACTTCATATACAGCAGGTTACTTTTGAAACCCCTGATGCGAAATAAAATGCGCGCTATTCTACTTTCAATACTTGTTATTATAAGTCCACTATTTCTTTTTGCACAGTCTGCAGCAAGTGATAGTGCAATAATTTTTTTTGATAAAAAAATTCTCGACTTTGGTACAGCAAAACAGGGAGAATCAAAAACCGTGATTTTTACTTTTACTAATAAAGGAAACAAGCCGCTAATTGTTAGCGATGCACTTAAGGGTTGTGGTTGCACCAGTGTTAAATGGACAAAGGAACCTGTTATGCCTGGAAAACAGGGTTATGTTTGGGCAACTTTTAATTCAAATATTGGATATGGTCATATTATGAAGCCGATTCATATACATTCAAATGCCACGGTTCCTCAAATGGATATTTATATTTAGGGTGAACTATTAAATGAAAAATTTCAAACATCGGATACCAATCAAAAATAAATTTACAAGGTTCAATTAAAAAACCGTCTTTTGGCACAATCATTGAAAAAAATCGCGAAATCAATTACTAATTTTAAACAAAAAAAGAAATGAAAAAACTGTTCATGACCCTCACAGTTCTGGCTTTTGCTACTGCAGTATTTGCTCAGACTCCGGTAACTCCTAACACAGGAACTACCGCTAACACAGTGACCAACACAAATGTTGCTCCTGATAATCCAAATGCAGGCGACTTCAAATTCACTGAAGAAACATGGGATTTTCAAAATATTCCTCAGAACAAACCGGTGACTCACGATTTCACTTTCACTAACACAGGAAAAGAACCAATTGTGATCACTAACTGCCAGGCTTCTTGCGGTTGCACTGTTCCTAAGTGGCCTAAAGAACCAATTCTTCCTGGTAAATCAGATGTGATTTCAGTTACTTACAATGCTGCTCACGCTGGTGGTTTCAATAAATCAATCACTATCACCTCTAATGCTAAAACTCCTACCAAGGTGATTTACATTAAAGGAACTGTAGATGCTGCTCCGGTTGAGCAAACAACTCCTGAGCAACAACCTAATATGATGCAAACAAATCCTAAGTAGTCAAAAGCTTACTTAGTAATTGATAGGAAACTCCGGTTCGAAAGAATCGGAGTTTTTTATTTTATGACTCTTCGACAATCCTTCGACAAACTCAGGATGACATGGCAACAACCACGAACCACCAACCACTAACTAATTACTAATATTGCCTCATGCCAAATATTTCTATCAAGGGACACACGATGCCCGCATCGCCAATCAGAAAGCTGGTTCCGTTTGCAGAGAAAGCAAAAAAGGAAGGAAAGAAAGTTTATCACCTCAATATTGGTCAGCCAGATATTGAAACACCACATGAGGTTTTTGAAGCGATGAAAAATATTGACTTCAAAGTTTTAGAATACAGTCACAGCGCAGGAATTGAAAGTTACAGAAGAGCACTTGCTGAAAACTACAAGAGCAAGTACAAAATTGATATTGACTACACGCAACTGATGGTAACCACCGGTGGGAGCGAAGCGCTTTCATTCGCAATGATGAGTTGCCTCAATCCGCATGATGAAATAATTATTCCCGAACCGTTTTATGCGAACTACAACAGCTTTGCCTGTGCGGCGGATGTGAAGGTGGTGCCCGTGGCTTCTTTTATTGAAGATGGATTTGCGCTGCCTCCGATTTCTGAATTTGAAAAACTGATTACAGAAAAAACGAAAGCCATTCTCATTTGCAATCCAAATAATCCAACGGGGTATTTGTATTCTGAAAAGGAATTGCGGGAATTGAAATCGCTTGTGCTGAAGT
>DMRR01000119.1 GCA_003455275.1 Bacteroidota bacterium
CCTATTCCATTATCTTCAATCACGCAAATGATGTAATTGTTTTGCTGGTTGATATCGATTTTAAGTTTTCCCTTTTCACTCTTATGGAGTAGTCCATGCCAGATAGAATTTTCAACATAGGGTTGAAGAATGAGCGGCGGAACTTTTATCGTTTCTGTATTAATTTTTTCATTTACATGTATGGAATATTCGAACTTATCGGAAAAGCGCATTTCTTCCATCTCAATAAAAAGTTTAAGGCATTCGAGTTCGCTGCTCAGTGAAATTTGCGTTGACCGCGAGTTGTCGAGAACCAAACGGATGAGCCGCGAAAATTTTGTCAGATATTCTGATGCCACATCGCTGTCATTTCGCAGAATAAAACTGTTGATTGAATTCAGACAGTTGAAAATAAAATGAGGATTCATTTGAGCGCGTAGCGCTTTTACTTCGAGCTCCGAAATTTTTTTCTGGTAATTGGCTTTTAAAATTTCCTCTCGTTTCACTATTCGAATCCGCAGCCTAAACAATAAGTAAACTACTACTGCCACTAAGAAAACAATAAACGAACGGAACCACCATGTTTGCCAAAAAGGCGGTGTTACAATTATTTTCAGTTCACGAATCATTGTGCTCTCGGCGCTCTCGGCATTCCATGCTTTAATTTTCAAAAGATAATTTCCGGGCGGCAGCGACGAAAAATTTATTGAATTCCTGGTGGAAGTTGTAATCCAATCATCGCTTGATCCTTCGAGTTGATAAGCATAAGTGTTTCGGTACGGATTTTTGAAATCGAGCAAACTGAAATCGAATGAAAAATTATTATGATTATAACCGGACACGATTTCAGTCATGGAATTTACATCTCCATCAAATGCAGTTTCATTAATTTTAAAAAAGGTGAAGAAAATTGGTGCATTGTTCGAAGCTGGTTTCAACTGTTCGGAATGAAAATATCCCCAACCTCCCTGAAACAAATAATAAACTCTGCCGGAAGGCATGCTCTTAATCCATTCAATTTGATTGGCAGGCAAACCATTTCGCTTATCAAACAATTCAAATTTTTCTGATGCCGGATCAAAACGAGAAATGCCTCGTTCGCTGCTTATCCAGATTATTCCATCGGCGGTGCGCGCAAGGCCCGAGCAGCGAACAGGCGCCATAATATTTTCTGATGAATAATTTTTTACCGAATCGGTTTTCAGATTCAGGTAAGTGAAATTTCCATCAGTGCTGATTAAGTAAATATCTCCTTCGGCATTGAAGACCAGTTCTGTTAAAAATCCTTCGCCAATTCTCTTTCTGCTTTTCGCAGCAATCGGAATAGCTTTTACGAAATCAAGCTTCGGAGAATATTCGATGAGCGCATAATCATACACTCCCCAAAAATTTCCATTGGGCGCGCGGTAAATATTTTCCAGGTGAACCTGGTTACTGTCAGCTAATGGATAAGCCAGCCGCTTTTTCAAAAGGAGTTTGTCATCCAAAGTATTTATGAGCGATACGGTGCGCGCGCTATGCTGCAGTAAAATTTTGTTTTCGCCGGCATCAAACACAATACGAAATCCGGTGATGGCTCCATTATTTACCGAATCAATTTTTTCAGTAAGCGATTTTGATTTGGCATTGAATTCATACCATGCAGTGCTGCTGGTTACAAATACATTCCCTTTGGAATTAGTGATGCATGAAAAAACATTTTGTTGATTGTAATCATTAAGTTTTGTTTTAAGGTTTACAATTGAATTACCGTTTTTATCATACAACTCTAAACCGCTACCAAGCACGGTTGCTAAAAAAATTGTATCACCCGAAATTGATTCGGTTATATCATATACCGAAGCATCGCTGTCGTTCAAAGAAAAATTATGAAACCTTGATGATTGCGGATTGTATGATGCCAGCCCGCTGCTAAACCCGAACCAATAAATTCCGGCACGGTCCTTCATCACACAATGACATGCGCCCTCCGGAACTGAGAATTCATTATCCGGATTATGATTAAAAAAAGTAAATGAATTAGTTTTTGTGTTTAACACGCTGAGCGGGTAATCCTTTTGAATAACAAAAATTTCTTCGGCAGAAATGGCTTCCATGTCTTCAACAATATTGTAGCTTCCTAGTTGGGCAATTTCAGTCGGGTGCGACCAATAATCTTTAACTGTATTTAAAGTAGTATCAAGAATTTCAACACCATTTCCCCAGGTGCCGACCATATAATTTCCTGAGAAAATATTTTTAATTGCTGTTCGTGTGTGCACCTCAGCGGCAAATGCCGGATCGTGATTGTATAAGTTGTATTTGAAAATATTTTTTTTAGCTAAATCAATTTTATACAAACCTGAGCGGCCCGAGGCAAGCACTATATTATTTGAAACAATCGTGAGGCCATAAAAAATAAACAAAGACTGAGTGTCAAAATTCAATTGATGAAATTCGGTAAATGATAAAGGTGAAAACTTGTTTTGCTTTTTATTGAAATAATAAATTCCTTCGAACCGGTCACAAGTGGCAAAAATTTTTCCATCAGCTGTGCATGCAATTGAATTTATCTGTCCGCTTTTTTCTAAACTATTTTTTCCAACCAGTTGATATCGCGAAAAACGCTCTGTAAGCTGATTGTAGCAGCATAATCCGTTGCCGTTTGTGCCAATCCAAATATTTCCGTTGCTGTCTTCAGCCAGCGATGTAATAAAGTTTTGAGAAACCGTTTGTGTATCAGATTCGCTGCTCCTGAATACTTTGAAATGATACCCATCGAACCGAAACAAACCGTCTGTAGAACCAGCCCAAATAAAACCGCGGCTGTCTTGAAGCAGACAAATAATATTTTGATTCAGCAAGCCTTCATCTTCAGTGTATCTGTGAAAAATCAGTTTTGAAGCAACCTGGGAAAAATTTTTTTCAGGATGAAAAAAAATCAGGAGGAATAAAATTGTTGGAAGGAAAAATTTTCCCCGCAAAAAATTCATGCCTCTAAAAAACAGAAATCTTTTTTAGTGGAAAGAATTTTAAAGTATCAGGTAATTCTATTGAGTAGATGGAAGAAAATATGAGTAATTGAATTAATGCTTTTCAGAAAATGAAAACCAGAACCATGTATAATCAATTACCAAACTATCTTAATTCATATTCTCCAGCACAATTGCTGAAGCACCACCGCCACCGTTACAAATTCCTGCCACTCCAAGTTTTGCATTTTTGTGTTTCAGGATATTTGCAAGGGTAACTGTAATGCGCGCACCTGAAGAACCAATCGGGTGGCCAAGTGAAACAGCACCGCCATTGATATTCACTTTCGAATCATCCAACTTAAGCATTCGGTTGTTGATGATACTTACTACAGAGAATGCTTCATTGATTTCAGCAAAGTCAACTTGCGAAATTTCTTTTCCAGCCATCTTCAATGCTTTTGGAATCGCGAGAGCCGGAGTAGTAGTAAACCATGTTGGTGCCTGGGCTGCATCAGCAAAACCGGTAATTTTTGCGAGCGGTTTTAAACCAAGTTCCTTTGCCTTTGCTGCACTCATCAACACAACTGCAGATGCTCCATCATTTATTTTACTTGCATTGGCAGCGGTGATAGTTCCATCTTTTTGAAATGCAGAACGAAGAGTAGGCAGTTTTTCAAATTTTACTTTTTTGTATTCTTCATCTTCACTCACTAAAATTTTTTCCTTACCGCTCATCACTTCAACCGGAATAATTTCATCGGAAAAAGATTTTTCAGCATAAGCTTTTTGCGCACGCTTGTATGATTCAATGGCATAGTTGTCCTGATCTTCGCGGGTGATATTGTATTCTTTAGCACAAACCTCAGCTGCATTACCCATATGAAAATCGGAATAAGGGTCCCACAACCCATCGCGAATAATTCCATCAGTAACTGAGCCGTGACCAAGACGATAACCATTGCGCGCCTTATCAAGATAATATGGAACATTGCTCATGCTTTCCATTCCACCTGCAATTACAATATCATTGATCCCAAGCATGATTGATTCTGCTCCAAGCATAATGGCTTTCATACCCGAGGCACACACTTTATTTACTGTCGTGCAAGGCACATTGGTTGGAATGCCGGCAGCAATACTTGCCTGCTGTGCAGGTGCCTGACCAATGTTAGCGCCAAGCACATTTCCCATATACACTTCCTGAATTTTGTCAGGTGAAATTCCTGAGCGTTCCATCGCTGCTTTCATTGCAGCTGCTCCAAGTTGTGGTGCTGTAAGTGAAGCCAACGCGCCGCTTAAACTTCCAATCGGTGTGCGGGCAATGCTCATGATATAAACTTCGTTCATTCTTAATTTTTTTATTTTCTGCAAATGTATTTGCAGTATCTGAAGTTTAGAATCTCATAATAGCGAGGAAAGTTCCTTTTCTTTAAATCAAAGTTTCATATCATCTACTGAACTGAGCCAACTCTTTGCTTCTGCCATGACATTCATCATGGTTTGCTCTTCAAAAGGTGATTTGATTTTCGCGAGCTCAACTAATTTTAAGAATGACATGCTGCCGCCTGCATCGCAAAGTGTGATGTAGTCCTTCATTGCAACGGAAAGATTCTCTCTCGATTTTTTCCAGAACTGGAAAGCACAGATCTGCGCGAGTGTGTAATCAATGTAGTAGAATGGTGAGCGATAGATGTGCATTTGCCGCTGCCAGAAACCGCCGTTCTCTAAATAATTATTCCCATCATAATCGCGAAGCGGTAAATATTTTTTTTCGATGCGTCGCCATGCTGCATTTCTTTCTTGCGGAGTTGCGTCAGGGTTTTTATAAATGAAATGCTGAAACTCATCCACCGCCACTCCATACGGAATAAACATGAGCGCATGAGTGAGATGCGCATACTTGTATTTTTCTGTTTGCTCTTCGAAATATTTTTCCATCCAGGGCCATGCAATAAACTCCATGCTCATGCTATGAATCTCACACGCTTCGAGTGTTGGCGAGAGATATTCATCTACCGTAAGATTGCGCGAACGATACGCCTGAAACGCATGACCTGCCTCGTGCGTGAGCACATCAATGTCATGACTCGTGCCGTTGAAATTGCTGAAGATGTAGGGCGCCTTGTATGAAGAAAGATAAGTGCAGTAACCGCCGCCCGCTTTGTTTGGCTTGTTCACCAAATCCATAAGTTGCGAATCGAGCATAAAATGAAAAAACTCACCAGTCTCTTTTGAGAGTTCATCATACATCACTGTTGCATGATTCACTATCCAATCAGGATTGCCGTGTGGTTTTGCATTTCCGGTTTTGAAATCAATTCCTTCATCATAATATTTTAAATCAGAAAGTGAGAGGCGATTTTGCTGACGATGTTTCAATTCACTTGAAAGAGGAACCAAGTGCTTGCGAACATTCTCACGAAAAACAGAAACCATTTGCTGATTGTAATCCACGCGCTGCATTCGTGCGTAACCGAGTTCCACAAAATTCTTGTAACCCAACTTGAGCGCCATCTTATGACGGAGTTTTACCAACTCATCAAAAATTTCATCGAGTCGCTGATGATTTTCTGCAAACCAGTTATCTGATTTTGCGTGCGCTTCTCTTCTGATATTTCTGTCTTCCGATTGCTTGAAAGGAACCAGCCCGCTGAGGTTGTATGTGTTTCCCTGAAATTCAATTTTAGCTGAAGCAAGAAGCTTGGTGTATTCAGTTGTGAGTTGATTTTCTTTTTGAAGGTCTTCAATGATTTCAGTAGAAAAAGTTTTGATACTCAACTCTGCAAGCATGAAAAGTTGTGTGCCGTAAATTTTTTCTAACTCATTTCTCTTCGAAGAATTGATGAGCGCTTTGTAGACCTGCATCACCAGGTCTCGATACATAGGTTCGTTTTCGTCCATGAATTCTTGTTCCTTTTCATAAAACTCATCAGCAGTATTCACACTGTTTCGAATGGAAACAATAGTCATTGCAGTATCGAAACTGCGTCGCATCGAATAAATTTTTTCGAAGAGCGATTGCAGTTCATTCACATCAGTTGATGTGCTGAAAGAAGAAACGAGTTGCTGAAAATCTTTTTTAAACTGAATGAAGTCAGGACGCGTGTAAGGGAATTCGGAGAAAGTCATTAAAAGTTTTTTGTGAAAATAATTTCACAACCAAATGAGATGCCCCAAAGAA
Source organism: Bacteroidota bacterium (assembly GCA_003455275.1). Classification (GTDB taxonomy): domain Bacteria; phylum Bacteroidota; class Bacteroidia; order Chitinophagales; family UBA10324; genus CAXBPY01. The sequence goes on from DMRR01000119.1 coordinate 6,115, forward strand.
TTCACATAGAAATGGAAAGTGTTTTCTAATTCACCACAAACTTTCTGACCATGTTTTTATTACTTGATTCCAGTTTCAAAAAATAAATTCCCGCAGGAAGCCGTGAAGTGTTGTAAGAAAAATCCTGATTCACTTTTACTGTGAAAATAATTTCTCCGGTGAGGTTGATGATTTCAATATTCAAAGAAGAAGAATTTGAAAGATGAATCACAGAATTATCAGAGTAGAAATTCCAATCAGCTGATTGCTGTAAATCATTTACACCATTCAGTTGACTGCTGTAAGAACATGAGTCAGAACCCTTCTTTCCGCCGAAAGAAAAATTATCCAGATACAATGCGCCGCCTTTATGAGAGCCACTGATTCCGATTTGAATGGAAGTGTCAATCGCAAAAACATTGTCAATGATTGCTCCTGTTGATTGACCAACAAGTGTTGGAGCGCCGAGACCATTAGCCCCAAGGTCATTCAATTCCGAATGAATATAAACTGAATCAGAAGAACCATAATTTGTATTCAATGAAAGCTGATACCAATTTCCCTGAACAAGATTCAGCGTTGGTCCGTTGTTATCAATCCACGAATAAGAAATCACTTCCATTTTCTTCTGATGGGGAAACAGAAGCCACGATGTAGTGATTCCAATCTGCCTGAGGCGCCAGCCAGATAGTTGCGCAACGAGCATAACTCGGAAGCGAAGTCATTGCAGTGTCATACTTAAAACAAACACTTGTTGCATTCGGCGTGCCTGCAACATATTTGAAACAATAATTTGCGTTGTCGTTTCCCCATGAAATGGAATCAGGAGTAGTTAAGCAACCGCCCGTGATTCCATTTGAAGTAATTTGAGTTAAGCCATTTCCACCCGAAAACCAGTTGACCAAATCATTGTCACTTGCACTGGTGTAATTATCGAAGCTCACATTTTCAGATGAAGACTGTGCAGCGGAGCGAATAAAAAATAAAGAGAGTGCGAGAAGAGAAATTGTAAATCTTGATTTCATGTTTGTGATTTAATGAGGTAAAGAAAATCAGAAAATTATTTTCGCAATAACAAATGATGAATCATAAAACATTTTTTCCATTCTTATTCTTACTCATCACTGCTTTCAGTTCAAGAGCGCAACAATCGAAAGAAGTTAAGCAAGACAGTCTGCGAAAAGTTTTTCACGGAAAATATTCCTACACTCATTCATATTCATTTGAACACTACACGATGTCGGATGGAACCGATGTTGAAGTTGTTCCGATTTCAGATGAGTTGACTTATTATGAATTAGAATTATATCGTTACGGTGATTTTGCCCGCGAAGTAAGCAGCAGTAAAGAAGATAGCTGGACGACAATGTTTCATCAAGTAGAATTTGGTTCATGGAGAATTGAAGGAGATACTCTTTTTCTCAAAGTGACAGAACGAGAATACAGTGAATTCAATCCTCTGGTTATTCAAAATTCAAACTACTCTCCATCTTTAGGATACTGCGTTTCGGTTGAGGAACCTTTTGAAGAAAAATATTTTTTAGTTTCAGGTAATTATTTCTGTAACAGTTTAGAGCCGCAAACCGGTTACAGTTACAACATTTTTTATTCGAAGAAAGAATATTGAAAAACCGAATAGATTATTCTAAATGAAAAAAACTCTGAAGAAAAAAACTCTTTCAAAAAAAGCTGATGAAGCTGCTGTGAAATCGCAGGAGAAAAAAAATCAGCCAGGAATTCTAAAATGGTTTTTGCTTGCCGGAGTTCTTGCTCTCACGCTCTTCATTTACTATCCTGCTCTTGAAAATGAGTGGACAAATTGGGATGACCGGGGTTATGTTCTCGAAAATCCGCTCACTCAAAATCTGAATGCCGAAACACTAAAAACTTTATTTAATCCTAATCATCAGGAAATGGGAAACTATCATCCGCTGCCGATGATTTCGCTTGCGCTTGATTGGAAAATGTATGGTGATGATGCAAAAGGATTTCATCGCACCGCAGTAATCTTTCATTTACTCAACACCGCGCTTGTTTTCTTTTTCATTTTGCTTCTGCTGGAATCTGCATGGGCAGCGGCTATTGTGGCAGCACTGTTTGCCGTTCATCCTGCGCACACTGAATCGGTCGCTTGGATTTCAGAGCGCAAGGATGTGATGTATGTGTGCTTCTATTTATTGAGTTTGATTTTTTACTTGATGAATTCAAAAATGAATTCAGTGTTGACTTACTCACTTTGCCTTTTCACATTTCTTCTTTCACTCTTATCAAAAGGTCAGGCAGTCACGCTTCCTGTTGTGTTGCTTGGAATTGATTACCTGCAAAAGCGCGAGTGGAAATGGAAAACTCTTATTGAGAAAATTCCATTCTTCGTTTTGTCAATTGTGTTTGGATTGCTTGCTGTGAAAGCGCAAGCAATGAGTAAATCCATAGCTGATATTCCATACTATAATTTTTATGAGAAGATGTTGTTCGCTGCTTACTCGCTCTTCAGTTATTTCTACAAAGCAATTTTTCCATCTCCGCTCTCTGCGTTCTATCCTTATCCATTAAAGGGAATGGGTTACAGTTGGCTGATATGGTGTTCACCGGTTTTGCTTTTACTTATTGCAGCAATTGTGTTTTGGAAATTCAGGACAAACAGAGTTGTGATTTTCGGTCTTGGATTTTTTTTAGTGAATGTTGCGCTCATTCTTCAGATACTTCCCGTTGGTGCGGCAATCATGGCAGACCGCTACACTTATCTTGCCTACATCGGATTATTTATTCTCATTGCTTATGCTTCATCAGAATTTTCAAAAAGATTTTCATCAGGAATGATGAAGCAAGTTTTTTATCTGGCGGTTGTTGTGCTCATCATCACACAATCAGTTCTTGCTTATGATCGCATTGCTGTCTGGAAAAATTCTGAAACACTTTGGCTCGACACAATTAAGAAGTATGAATATGCTCCAGTTGCTCACAACAATTTGGGAAGTTATT
>DMRR01000082.1:0-1401 GCA_003455275.1 Bacteroidota bacterium
GTCATTCCCTGAGTGTCTTCATCCCAAACAATTGCCTTGTTCAATACCAGGTCAACAACTCCTTTGAAAGTTTCTTCAGCACCAATAGGAAGTTGAAGAGGAACAGGATTCGCTCCGAGTTTTTCTTTTACTTGTGAAACAACATCAAGAAAATCTGCACCGCTGCGATCCATCTTATTTACAAAACCAATACGAGGAACCTTGTAACGATTTGCTTGGCGCCATACAGTTTCTGACTGCGGCTCTACGCCTGAAACAGCGCAGAACAATGCAACCAATCCATCCAACACGCGAAGAGAGCGCTCAACCTCTACAGTGAAATCCACATGCCCTGGAGTGTCAATGATGTTGAATTTGTATTGCTTTGTGTCTGCAACTTTTTGTCCCTGCTCAGTGGGATAGTTCCAGAAACATGTGGTAGCTGCGGAAGTAATTGTAATTCCACGCTCCTTCTCCTGAACCATCCAGTCCATGGTGGCGGCACCATCATGCACTTCACCAATTTTATGTGAGACACCTGTGTAGTACAGGATTCTTTCTGTTGTAGTGGTTTTGCCGGCATCAATATGTGCAGCAATCCCGATGTTCCGGGTGAACCTTAAATCATTAGCCATTTTGTAAAAACTAAAAGTGAATTAAACCTTGAAGTGGGCGAAAGCTTTATTAGCTTCTGCCATTTTGTGTGTGTCTTCCTTTTTCTTAAATGCAGCGCCCTCGCCTTTTGAAGCAGCAATAATCTCAGCAGCCATTTTCTCGGCCATTGATTTACCATTGCGCTCGCGTGCATAGCGAATGAGCCAAGTCATTGCCAAGTAGGTGCGACGGGTAGGACGAACTTCGCTTGGAATCTGGAAAGTTGCACCACCAATACGGCGACTGCGAACTTCAACAGATGGGCTTACATTTTCCAATGCCTTCTTCCACATTTCATATCCATTTTCCTTAGTAGCTTCTTCCACACGATTGAATGTTTCATATACAATTCCGTAAGCTACTGTCTTTTTCCCGTTATACATAAGCGTGTTTACAAAACGAGTAACTAACTGGTCTTGAAACTTTGGATCGGGAAGCAAGGGTTTTTTCTTAGCGCGACTCTTTCTCATTTTTTATTTTGAGTTCAAATTTTTTTCTGAATTATTTTTTCGCAGCAGCTGCACCACCTTTCGGTTTCTTAGTTCCATACTTACTACGACTCTTCTTTCTGTCATTTACACCCGCAGTGTCTAGGGCACCGCGAACAATATGGTAACGCACTCCAGGTAGATCTTTCACACGACCACCACGAATTAGTACAATAGAGTGTTCCTGAAGGTTATGACCTTCACCGGGAATATAGGAAATTACTTCAATTCCATTAGTGAGGCGAACCTTTGCTACTTTACGAAGTGCAGAGTTCGGCTT
>DMRR01000082.1:1742-2895 GCA_003455275.1 Bacteroidota bacterium
GCAGCCAATGCACGGGACTTACTTTTTGTGCGAATAATGGTGCGACCTTTTCTTACAAGTTGTTGAATGGTTGGCATTCAGAGATTTTTACTGATTTTTTAAAGGACGGCAAATGTAACCACAGGAATGATTCTACCAAGAGGGTAAAAGGAAAAGATAAGTATTGATTTTCATTCTGAAACCATGGCAATTTTTAATGAATTTATATTTGGGAACGAAGTAGCTCTTACATTTTTTCTGCGAAAAAGTAGGGCTTAATATAATTCGGCTCGAAATAGGCGAGGTCAGCAATTTCTTTCCTTAAAAATTTTTGTACTGAAATTGACTGAAGATATGAAGCTGATGGATTGATATGCTGGTGATATTCATGCTTATTGTTTTTCAAAAATTCGCCAACCTTTTTCGATCCGTTTCCAACATAATAAATTTTTGATTCTATTGAATTAATTATTGAAAGAAACTCATTGTTGAGCAAAGCGGCGCGGCTCTTAATGATTGTATCGCCATTCGGCTTCCATATTCCAAAATAAATTTCATCGCGCCTGGCGTCGAATACGCTGCAGATAGTGGCTTGTGGTTCGTTGTTAGCTGATGGGAAATTTCTTTTTTGTGCAAATCCATTTGCTAGTGCTTCGAGTGTGTCGACCGCTATGAGCGGAAGATTTGCTGCATAGCTAATTCCTTTAGCTGCGCTAACGCCAATTCGCAATCCTGTATATGAACCGGGTCCTGCGGAAACAACAACTGCATCCAGCATTTTTGATTTTTGATTTTTGTCTTTCGATTTATCGGAAAACAAAAATCCTGCTTCGTTCATCACCTCTTCTGCAAAAACTGATACGAGCGCTGCGTGCTGCATCGCTTCTGCATTCTCCCTAATTGAAATAATTTTTTCTTCAGTTGCCGCTGCAACGGAACAAACTGAAGAAGCAGTTTCGATGAGAAGAAAATTCATCTCAGAAAGTCGCTGTAAGAGATTTTTCTTCTGCGCCTCGCTTCACTACAATGGTAGTCGTGTCGCCTTTTTTGTAAGCACCGAGTGCTTTCATGTAAGCATAAATATCAGAGATGGCAAACTCACCAATTTTAATGATGATATCGCCTTTGAGGATTCCGGCTTTGGATGCAGTAAGTCCTTCGTCCACGCCATCTA
>DMRR01000244.1:0-1655 GCA_003455275.1 Bacteroidota bacterium
TCATTATGCACAATAATTCAGAGCGGGTCATTCCTTCAATATATGGTTTCACCATCAGCGGTGCTTCGGTTTGTCCGAGAAAAATATTTGCAGCGTTGGATAAACTTTCTGCCCCTGAGAGTTTCATGGTTTTACTCATTACCCAGGCAAATCCGTAAACTATCCATTGAAGAATTCCGAAGTAGTAAAGCAGTGATGAGATAGCAGCGAAGAACACAATGTTTGGCAGCACCTGTATAGCAAACACATAACCCCAGCTCCCGGTTTGATCAGCAAGCGCACCGAATAGAAACTCTGTTCCCTTGTGTGAGATCTCAATCATCCGCACAAACCAATGACTCAGTGTTTCAAACATAGCCCGGATAAATGGTACACGAAGAACACCTAAAGCAAAAAGCAATTGAAGAGTGAGTCCGGCAATTACTAATTTCCAGTTTATCGCACGGCGATTATTGCTGAATAGAAAGGCAATGAAAACTAAAGAAAAAATTCCGAGAGCACCGCGTGCAATGTCCATAGAAAAAAGTTTTGGCTAAATATGAGCAAAGAAAATTGAAAGCTAAATTTTTGAATCAAGAATGAATCAATGACCAAAATCATTTTCTGAATGAATGGTCGTTTTTTCCTTCGTGCAAGAAATTTATTTATGATGAAATCAAAACGCGCACAAACCAAAAACTCCGAAGCAACTATCTGGATTATTTTAATTTTTCTTTTTCTGGCCGGAGGAGCATTGGTTTTGTTTCACCATCATCAATAATCAGGACGAAAAAGAATTTATCGTTTGTAATTATCTGGTTAGTCAAATGTGTGAGCAATAATATTTGTCAAAATATTTGAGTCCGTTTACCATCCACTTTCAAACAATGACAACAACACAAGCAATTCTCCTCGCAATCATTGAAGGCCTTACTGAATTTCTTCCCATCTCTTCAACCGGCCACATGATAATCGGTACATCTCTTCTTGGTTTACAACCGGATGAGTTTGTAAAAATGTTCACTGTGAATATTCAGTTTGGAGCGATACTGAGTGTGGTAGTGTTGTATTGGAAAAGATTTTTTCAGTCACTCGATTTTTATTACAAGCTGATAATTGCATTTATTCCGGCAGCCATTTTCGGTGGGCTGCTCCATAAACAGATTGATGAATTACTCGGAAGTGTGGAAACAGTTGCGGTGGCGCTTTTGCTTGGAGGAATCGTGCTCATGTTCGTGGACAAATATTTTGCTGCCAACGAAAAACAACCTGAAAAAAATATCAGCTATCTATCTTCTCTCATCATCGGATTTTTCCAGGTGATCTCTATGATTCCCGGTGTATCAAGAAGCGGAGCAACAATAGTGGGCGGACTTTCACAAAAATTAAGTCGGAAACAAGCAGCTGAGTTTTCTTTCTTCCTTGCTGTACCTACAATGGCAGCGGCCACTTGTTTCGAGTTACTGAAGAATTACAAAATGATTGATTCATCAAATATCAAATTGCTGCTGATTGGTAATGTGGTGGCATTTATTGTTGCACTTATTGCTATCAAAGCATTCATTGGAATACTAAATAAATATGGATTCAAATATTTCGGCATATACAGAATCATAATTGGTGGAACAATAATTATTCTTCTGGCAATGAAGATTAATCTTGCGGTGCTATAACGC
>DMRR01000244.1:2069-9112 GCA_003455275.1 Bacteroidota bacterium
CCACAACGCTGGAGTTCTTTTGATGTGGTGAAGAAAGTAAGCTTACTCACTCGTCCGAAAAAAGTAGGGCATGCCGGAACGCTTGATCCGCTTGCAACAGGACTGATGGTTATGCTTACAGGTACTAAAACAAAAGAGATGATTAAACTTTCGGAGGGCGATAAAGAATACACCGGCACTTTTTTTCTTGGCGCTACCACTGAATCTCATGACCTGGAAAAACCAATTGATAAAATTTTTCAGACTGATCATATCACCGATGAAATGATTTTTAGTTTGGCAAAAAGTATGATTGGTGCATTTGCACAAACACCACCGGTTCACTCTGCCAAAAAGCGCGACGGTGTCCGGTATTATAAAATGGCAAGGCGCGGCGAAGCGTTTCAGCGAATTAAATCGTGGGTGGAGTTGAAGGAATTTGAAATCACACGGATTGAAATGCCCGTGGTAGATTTCAGAATTGTTTGCAGCAAGGGATTTTATGTTCGCTCTCTCGCTCATGATTTCGGAGAAAAGTTAAACAGCGGCGCGCACCTCATTTCTCTTCGCAGAATAAGGAGCGGAGCATTTCATGTGAAAGATGCAATGACAATAGAAGCATTTTCAGAATTTGTGATGAATGAAAAAGAAAACTATCAGAATGAAAGTTTATCGCAGTATCAATAATTTACCAAAGTTTAATAACCCTGTCATCACAATCGGAACTTTTGATGGCGTGCATGAAGGCCACCGTCACCTGATTCAAAAAATAAATTTACTTGCAAATAATATTTCAGGCGAAAGTGTCATCATCACATTTGTTCCGCATCCGCGACTGATTGTTCATCCTGACGATAAATCGCTACGCATACTTTCAACCACGGAAGAAAAAATAAAACTGCTGGAGGCAGAAAATGTAGATACACTGGTCATTGTTGGTTTTACCAAAGAGTTTTCAGTTCAGAGCGCCAAAGAATATTTAGAAAATTTTTTGGTAAAAAATTTTCACCCTTCAGTAATTGTTACCGGCTACAACCACCATTTTGGCCATCATCGCGATGGAAATATTGAAATGCTGCGCAAGTTTGAAAATGAGTTTAATTACAAAGTTGAAGAGCTTAGCAAGCAACTGGTAGATGATATAGCAGTAAGCAGCACCCGTATTCGCATTGCATTGCAGGAAGGCGACATTGATTTAGCCACTCATTTGCTGGGTCATGCTTATTCTATTTCCGGAATTGTAGTTCACGGTCAGCATCTCGGTAATCAAATTGGTTTTCCCACAGCAAATATTTTGGTAAATGATCAGCTGAAATTGATTCCAGCTGATGGCGTGTATGCTGTTCGTGTACGATGGAATGAAAATGTTTTTTCCGGAATGATGAATATCGGTTTCCGGCCTACAGTGGATGGCTTGCATCATAAACTCGAAGTTCATCTTATGGATTTTGATTCCGACCTGTATGGTCAGCAGTTGGAAATTGAATTTGTAAAGCGACTGAGAGATGAAAAAAAATTTTCATCGCTTGATGAATTGAAGGATCAATTAAAGCTTGATAAAGAGAATGCAATTCGTTTTTTAAAATAATTATTCGCTCCATGAAAATCCTGCTGGTCTCTTTTACCAGAAAAGAAGAAAACTATATCAGCGAAGGAGTTGCTGAGTTTGAAAAGCGAATAAGGAAATACAATTCCTTCGAAACAAAAATCATTAAAGCTCCGTCCGGTGCAAATTCAACAGAGCAACTGAAAGCAGAAGAAAAATTACTTGCCCCATTTTTCACTCCCGATGCATTCATAATTCTGCTGGACGAAAAAGGAATACAATTTTCTTCAAAAAAATTTGCTGACTTTCTTCAGACAAAAATGAATTCCGGAAAAAAGAATTTGGTCTTTGTGATTGGCGGTGCATACGGATTTTCTGCTGAAGTAAAAAAGAAAGCCAGTGATTTGATTTCACTCTCAGCACTCACCTTTCCACACCAGTTGGCGAAACTTATTTTCTGCGAGCAACTCTACCGCGCATTCACCATTCTTCGCGGTGAGAAATATCATCATGAATAAAATCACTTTCTCTTGATGAAGAAGGTGAAGGCGTAACCAACCGCGATTGTAACTGCAGCCAGTTTAAAGAAATTTTCATCACTTGTAAGTTATCTATCCACTTATGCTAAACTGAATCTTTATGCTGCTCACTAATGAGAACCGCAACCAATTGCTCATCAGGAAATTTTTGCTCCGCCAACTGAAATCAGAAGGTAAGGTTTACACCAATGCTCGGAAGAATGGGCAACTGATTCACACGCTGATAACGCACGCGATCGAAATAAAAAATATTTTTCCGGTTGTAAACATTGATAATGCTTGCATTCGCTTCGAACACTGAGTTCTCACTCAATTTGAAAACACGCTTGAGCGAAATATCAAGCCTGTGATAAAATGGAAGGCGGCCTGCATTTAATGTAGAATCATAAATAATTCCGAGCTGACCATTGCCATTAACATAATTGGTGTTGATGCCATCGAGAAAATCAAAGAACTCATAAAAGCCCTGTGTTCTGGTGAAGGGAAATCCGGATCCCAGGTTCCAGCGTGCATCTGCCTGCCACTGCTTATTCTTTCCGAAAGTGTAACTCACCACCACATTCGCATTGTGGCGGCGATCATAGTGTGGCGGATATATCTGCTCGCCATTGTTGCGGTGGATGAATCCAAGAGAATATCCAGTCCAGATATACAAGTTATTGAAATCATATTTGAAAAGAACATCGACTCCATAAGCATTTCCGGTCTCAATCTGAAAATCAGGATCGGTAGGATATTGTTTGTTCCGATTCAGGTTGATGAGCTGACCAAAATATTTGTAATAAGATTCTACGGTAAGGTCCAGGTGTTTTGTTACATCAAACTCCACCCCGCCAACTGTATGATAAGCTCGCTGCAAATTATCCTTTGTCACTTCGCCATCTATTCCGTCAAGCTCCTGATCAGGCCCTGTAAGATAACCGGAGAAAAGATTCACAACATCTTTATCTGATTTTGTGCTGATAAAATTCTGAGTATAAATTCCTGCAGAACCTTTCAGCCGCACATTTTCATTCAGGTTATACTTGATGGCAATTCTGGGTTCGGGAGAAAAAACTGGGAGCGATGCATAATACTGAATGCGGAAACTTGGTTCGAACACTACACGATCCCAAACTTTTTTTAATGTCACATATCCTCCTATCTCCGTGGTATTTTGATCCTGACCTATTCTTAATCCAAGTGAATTGAAGAACTCAAACTCAGTGCGATAACCGCCAATAGTGAAACCATATTTCACTTCAGAACTGTGCGGTAGAAAATAAGTGAAGTAAGTGCTCAGGTCAAATCCATTGATTCGGCTGGTGCGGGGTTTTTCGTCTGCTTCCTGCAATTGGATTTTGTAATCTGAGTACGACAGCGAACCACCAATTAACATGTTGGAACCTCCGGGCACCAAAACAAAATTGGTTCCTCCGCCATAAGTATTCCAGTTGAAATCACTGACACCATTGTAGTTCACATGATCAGTAAAGTTGAATCCAAAAAGATTGAGCTTACTTCCGGATCCGCTGTTCATTGAAAACTTTCCATAGAAATCATTGAATGCATAAGGAAGACCGGCAGTATCTATATAAGTATAAACTTTTTTTGAAGTTCTGTTTAAGTACGAACTTTTTGCATCGAACAGCCAGCTGATGCTGTTTCCTTCCTTATCAATTTTTTTCAGCGGAGATTCAATAAGTATTTTACTCATGAATGGGCTGGCAGAAATTTTTCCGGCAAATCTTTTTTTATTTCCATCACGCGTGGCCACATCAACTACTGCATTCATTCTGCCGCCATATTCAGCACTGAATCCTCCGGTAATAACATTTACATTCTTGATTATATCAGTTTCAAAAACTGAAAACAATCCAATAGAGTGAAAAGGATTGTAAATGGTCATGCCGTCGAGCAACACTTTATTCTGAATAGGTGACCCGCCTCGTATATACAGTTCTCCACCCTGGTCGCCGGTAAATATGATTCCGGGAATAACCTGCAGGTATTGCGCCAGATCATGCTCACCTCCTACTGATGGCAATCGCTGAATGTCTTTAGCAGTAAGTTTTGTTAGCCCAATATTGGTTTCTGTTTTCTTCGCTTCTTTCTCAGCATTGATGGTGACATTCGAAAGCTGAACGCCTTTTTGTTCAAGAAATATTTTTTCGGTGATGATATCGTTTGCTTTCACGGTTACACTTATCAATGAAGTATCATATCCGATGTTGGTACAGAATAAAGTATAGTCGCCCGGAGTAATATCACTGATCGAGAAAAAACCATTGAGATCAGTAGTGCCTCCAGTTGTAGTTCCTTTAAGAATTACATTGGTATAGGTCATCGGTTCACCGGTATTTTTATCGGTAACCGTTCCGCGGATGACGCCTTTTTGAGCAAATGAAAATGAAAAAATAAAAATGAAAGGGAGAGAAACAGAGAGGCGTCTAATCATTTAGCGGTTGAGAGTTGTGTGGCGCAAAGTAAATCGCATCAATCGTTTTGTAGCAACAACAAATTTTTTCGATTGTAAAAAAATTGTCACAATTAGTTTTTACTGTTTCACAAATTTTGAAATCCAGACACTACCGTTTTTCAATTTCAATCTGAGAAAAAACACACCGGCAGAAAAGCGACTGACATCAACGACAATGTCATCCGTTTGAAACCTGTTATCCTTCGGGTGAAATGTTTCCATTCCTCTGCCCAATACATCCATGATTTCAATTTCATTAATTTCAAATTGATTACTTATGATCGAGAGTTTATCACTAACCGGATTCGGATAAATCATAAAGTCATTCTCAGAAAAAATTTCCGGGACTGAAATATTTTTTGCAGTGTCAATTACTTCAAACCGGTCGAAGCCAGCTTCCAGTATATTACCGGTAGTGGATTGGTCAGCTGTCCTGATAATGAATGTCATGTTGTTGCTGAGTTCAACAAAATCTTTAATACGAAAATCTTCATACAACCACTGACTTAGTGTTGAAGTATCAGCGATTAGATAATCAATCAGCTTGGTTGAATCTCCATTGCTGATAAATAGTTTCAATGAATCATTTGGTACTCCGGAGCCACCACCATCATAAAACCATTTGTAACAATTAATGCGGGGATCATAACTGTTGCTCAAATCAAAAACCGGTGATGTAAGTATCGCACTTCCATTATCTACATCATGGTCTGCGGCATTGCCTCCTCCGTTGTCTGTGACAAAACATTTGCTTCCAAAATCATTCGTGACATCAACGCCCGGGTTTGAAATATGATTTCCATTTACAGTTTCAACTGGCACAGCCCTCTCCCACGCTCCTGTGCTTGCTGTTCCTGAAGGTGTCCATCCAAAATCATAAAGAAAATCATCGTAGTACCCCGCAGGCAAAGCCATTGCGAATCCTAGAGAAGATGAATCAAGCAGAACTGAAGAAAGTTTGCGCGTCACATGTCCCCACTTGCCTGCATATATGTCATAGCTTAATGTATAAATCTGGTTAAGATGCGCAACTCCGCTGGCATCTGCTGTAAATGAAAATGAATATTGAAAATTATCAGTTAAATAAACTTCTGCATTTGGAATTGGATCACCGGTTGCCGAATCATTCACTGTAATTGTAATATCAAATGGAATATCGGGAACCAACTGAACATTAAGGATTACAGTTTGTGCACTGTCCAGTTGAACATTGTGAATCACTTTTGTAAAATAGCCAGGATGAGAAAACTGTATGTCATAGAGTCCCTGGTTTACCAAGCCGGTTTTATAAACACCGGTAAAATCAGTTGAATCATACACGGACTGAGATAGAATTTGAACCATAACTCCATTAAGCAAAGCAGATGAAAAAGTATCTGTAACCACTCCCTGCAAGCGACAGGCTTTCTGATAGTGTGGGGCCAGAACAAATAAACCACTCTGCATGTCAGAGATTATTAAGTTGTGTGACGGAAGCCACGGATAAACACCCCAATCACCATCATAACCCTGACCGCTTCCGGCATAAGTATCGTAAGCTCCTACTTCAATTATGTTTGAAGGATCGGATACATCAAAAATCACAACCCCGTCGCGGTAATAACTCACAACCGCAAAATCGTCATTATAAAGATGAACATTATGAATGGCTGAGTTTGATCCTGGATTAGATCGGGCATTATCAAGATGTGAAATATTACCAAGGTTAGCCACATCATACGAAGCAAGAGGTCCATTAGGTTTTTCATCTGTAGTAAATGTGTAATGATTATCGTGGGTTGGCCATGAGTTGTGAGTAAATGCGAGCGGTGTTGTTATCTGTGCCAGAGAAACAAAATTGTTTGGATCGCTTACATTAAAAACCTCGAGCCGGCCCTGATAAACTTCAGCTGCCCATAGGGTATCGCCACGGACAAATCCATCATGAATATAATTGCCATTGTATTGACCAAGATATGTTGGGTTGTCAGGATCAGCATTCAAATCGAATATCATGGCGCCACGCTGCGCTTGCGATAGTCCATTGTAAGTATTAAATCCGAACAAGTACAAGATTCCATTCTCATCAACAAAACAAGTGTGCGCCCTTTTTAAATCATTAGAAAAAAAATGATGATAACTGATATTGGAAGATGGAAGGTTAGTAAGATTAATAATTAGCAGAGCACTGTCTTGCTCATTAGTTACATAAGCATGTTTGTTAAAAATTTTTATCTCCCGCCAGACAATTGTACCCGATGCCGGTTGTGCTGATGGAACTGAAGAAACCAAAACAGGATTCACCGGATCAGTGACATTGAAGATGGAAACGCCTTCCCAGGTTCCCACAAGCGCATATTCATTTCCAACTGTATCTACATAACCCCAAATATTTGAATAAGCATTTGTCCAGTTAACATTACTTTGAAGCGTAAGGTTAAAGTCAGCAGTTTGGGCTTTGGAAACTGTCAACTTCAATAAAAATATTATGATAAATAAATTGAAAAAGAATTTTTTCATAAGACTTGTTTTGAGAATGGAA
>DMRR01000086.1 GCA_003455275.1 Bacteroidota bacterium
ATCGTCAGTTGCGCGGTCGTGCTGGTCGTCAGGGCGATCCCGGAACATCACAGTTTTATGCTTCGCTTGAAGATGACCTTATGCGCATTTTCGGCTCTGACAGAATCGCAGGCCTCATGGATCGCATGGGTTACAAAGAAGGTGAAGTGATTCAGCACAGCATGATTACAAAATCCATAGAGCGTGCGCAGCGCAAAGTGGAAGAAAATAATTTCGGAATTCGCAAGCGCCTAATTGAATATGATGATGTGATGAATGCGCAGCGCGATGTGATTTACCGCCGCCGCCGTCACGCATTGTTTGGTGAGCGGTTGAAGTTCGATCTGAACAACATGCTTTTCGATCTGTGCGAAGAGATGATTTCAACCCATCAGAATAACCGCGACTATCATGGATTCAAATTAGATTGTATTCGCATTCTTTCTACAGATACTCATATTGATGAAAAAGAATTTGAACACGGAAAGCCTCATGAACTTGCAGAAAAACTTTACACAGAAGCAACAGAATATTATAACCGCAAGTCAAACCACTTAGTTGAACATATTTTTCCGAACATTAAAAACCTGTTTGAAACCAGAGGGACAACCATAGAAAATGTTGTGCTTCCGGTTACAGATGGTGTGAAGGGAATGCAGGTGATTTTCAACCTGAAGAAAGCGATTGATTCAAAGGGCAGAGAAGTGATTCAGTCAATTGAAAAATCTGTTACACTGCTCATAATAGACGAAGCATGGAAAGAGCACCTCCGCCAGATGGATGAGTTGAAACAGAGCGTGCAGAGTGCAGTGTATGAACAGAAAGATCCATTGCTGATTTACAAACTTGAAGCATTCGATTTGTTTAAAGAGATGGTGAGCGAAGTGAACCGCGATGTGATTTCATTTCTGTTCAAGGGAAATCTTCCGCAGCAGCAACAAACCCAAATGAACCAGGCGCAGCAACCGCAGAAGACCGATTACTCAAGAATGAAAACCGGTCGCGATGATACCAGCGCCATTACCAACCCGAATTCAGGAGCAGTAGCCAATAGAAACGGAAACGGTGCTTCTGCGCAACAGCAGGAAGCAAAGCATGAACCTGTTCGCGTAGGGCCTAAAGTTGGCCGCAATGATCCTTGCCCGTGCGGCTCCGGAAAAAAATACAAGGCGTGTCATGGTAAGGATGCGTGAGGTTATTAGTTGATTCGTTATCCGTTATTGGTAATCCTTCACCCTTTTCATTTAATCCATTGGCATTCTCAACAGTGAATGAAGAATATGCCATGTGATTATCTCATGCTTATTTGTTGATTAAAAAATTCCTGAAAAAATTATTCATTCAGAAATATTGAAATAGAATTGTTGTTCGTTTAAGCAGAAGAAAATTCTGGTAGAAAAAAATCATTAACAGTTAAGCGTGTCCTGATCAGGGACAATAGATTGGTAGAAAAATGACAGAAGTAATTGTGACAACAGATTTAGCAACAAAGATTGACCACACGATACTGAAGCCCGATGTTACGCTGAAAGAAATTGAGAAACTATGCGTTGAGGCAAAAGACAATTCATTTTTTGCAGTATGTGTTCCTCCGGTTTATGTGGGTGATGCAAAAAAATTCCTTGGAAAATCAAAAGTGAAAATTGCAACCGTGGTAGGTTTTCCTCTCGGTTATGGAAACACTTTAATTAAAGTAGAAGAAACCAAGAAAGCAATTGAAGACGGCGCCAATGAAATTGATATGGTGATGAATATTTCAGCTTTGAAAAATCATCAATACAAAGTTGTGCTTGATGATATTCAAAGTGTGGTGGTCACTGCTCACTTTCATAAAGCAATAGTGAAGGTGATTGTTGAAACCTGTCTTTTATCAGACGAAGAAATTGTGAAAGCATGTGAGCTGTGTGTTCAGGCAGAAGCAGACTTTGTAAAAACATCCACCGGTTTTTCGAAAGAAGGAGCAACCGTAGAAGCTGTAAAACTCATCCGCTCTACACTTCCGAAAAAAATAAAAGTGAAAGCATCTGGCGGAATCAGAACAAAATCTTTTGCTTTGCAATTGATAGAAGCCGGAGCGGACCGCATCGGAACTTCTTCAGGAATTCAAATGATAAACGAGTGAAAAAATATTTTCTCATAGTTATAATCAGCTTTAGTTGCTTCAGTTCCGGAGCTCAAACAGTAACTTCTGTTTTACCTAATCAGAATGTAACGATTGAGCAAGACACTATGATTCGCGTGCTGATGGATTACACTACTTCAGTTGCTTCCGTAAAAATGACAACAGATGGCTACCGCATTCAGTTAGCAAGTAGCAGCAATCGAAAAAGCGTGTTGGATATGAAGGCACAATTTGTTGCCCAGTATCCTGATGTGAAAGCTTATCTGGAATATCATCAGCCGACATTTCGCCTTCGCGTTGGTGATTTTGAATCTAAGATTTCTGCCTATGCTTTTCAGCAAGAAATTCTTCCTTTTTTTCCTGACGGATTTATTGTCCAGGATAAGATCAGTATGATGGATGATAAATAACTCTGCCTGTATTTCTCCGTTTCTTATTATGTTCGTGTTTAAGAAACTATATTGATTTCTGTTAATACTCATAAGCAGTAAATCTCCCTTACAGAATACTTTTGTCAAGGTGAAAACACTGTCAATTCTCTTTCTTTTAATATCGTTAAATGTCACACTGAGTTTGTCGAAGTGTGAGGCGCAAGTCACCTGGATGAAATCATTTGGCTCAACTGATACGGATGATGGGGTCAAGGTTGTGAGTGATAATTCAGGAAATGTATATCTCGCGGCGGCATTCAAAAATCCAATGACAATGGATACAGTCAATCTTCCTTACAAGGGAAATGTTGATGCAGTGATTGCAAAACTCGATTCAAACGGAACTATACTATGGACGCAGACTTTCGGTGGATTATATGACGACCGTCCTTCCTCACTTGCGCTTACACCAGATGGGTTTCTGATTGTGGGTGGAAATTTTTTCGACAGTTGTCAATTCGGGAATCTGATGATTCATGGCAAAGGATACGATGATGCCTTTGTTGCGAAGCTCGATACTTCGAACGGAAATGTGTTGTGGGTGAAAAGCGCAGGCAGTCAGTTTGGATATGAAAATGGGAAATGCGTAACTGTCGATAGCAGCGGAAACATTTGGTTTGGCGGTAGTTTCATGAACCCGATGATTGCCGACAATGACACCCTCTATCCAAATGGCTCAGTGGATTTTTTTATTCTGAAATATTCTTCAAGCGGAAATCTTTTGCTCGCCAAATCATTTGGTGGAATAGGAGTAGATGATATCAATTCCATAAGTGCGGATGCAAATGATAATATTTATTTCTGTGGAGCATTCTCTGATACAATGACTTTAGGAAGCACACAAATAAATTCTGCCGGAATGCTTGATGTGTTTTGGAGCTGCATGAATTCGGCAGGAAATATTCTTTGGGCAAAATCTGCAGGCGGCCTGAATTCAGAAAATACTTTTTCAATTCGTTCTTACAAAGATGGAAGTTATTACATCGGTGGGTGGGTGCAAGACACTTGCTGGTTCGAAGGAAATTTATTACTCGGAAATGAAGGAGATATTTTTATTGCCCGCTACACGGAGCAAAATCATTTGTCGTGGCTCAAGCAGGGTTACAATCTGAATGCAAATGAACAAGGCCGTGATCTTGCACTTGACAAATACAATAATGTTTACCTCACAGGTCAATCCAATTTTGTGATTCAGCGGTTGGAAGATACGGGTGGAAGAATGGAGTCATCAGAAAAAGCCTGCCCGTTCGGTGATTTAGTTTTTCTGAAATACGACACTGCCGGTGTTATGAATTGGATGGAGCACACACTCGGCAGCAACTACAATATTGGAAATGGAATTGCTGTTGACAATCTTGGAAATTGTTTTGTGACCGGAACCTACAGCGACAGTATTTGGATCAGTTCATTCCTGCGAACAGGAATTGCAGCAAGCGATATTCTTCTGCTTCGTTATCGCGACGGAACTTTTAATGATTATAATGCTTCGCTTTCTTTACCTGAGGGCGATATGAATGCATCGGTATTTCCGAACCCCGCAGAAGGAAATTTCTATGTCAATATTTTTTCTGCAACTGGCAGAAGACCTTGCTCGGTGCGGTTGTTTTCTATGCAGGGAGTGAAAACAAGCGAATGGAAAATTTATTTGGATCAGGGAATGAATATTCTTCAGTTTAACTCATCAGCTCCACCCGGAATGTATTTGCTCATAATGGAAGCAGGAACTCAAAGCGCGAGAGTTAAAGTTATTTTCGAATAAATTTTTTCCTGCAAAAGTTTTCATGCAAAACCAAAAAACTGAACCTGCGATAGTGTTGCCTGTAATGGAAATTTTTTATTCCATACAGGGAGAAGGGTTTCATCAGGGCAGGGCAGCAACATTTATTCGGCTGGGTGGTTGTGATGTTGGTTGTGTTTGGTGCGATGTGAAGGAAAGCTGGGATGCAGATGCGCATAAAAAATTTTCAACGGAAGAAATTATTTCTTCTATAAAAATTTCCCCTTCTGAAATTGTAATTGTAACCGGCGGCGAACCATTGATGCACAACCTTGATTTGCTCACTGCAGAATTAAAATCAGAAGGAAAGAAAACTCATCTCGAAACTTCAGGTGCTCATCCGTTCAGTGGTAAATGGGATTGGGTTTGTTTCTCTCCGAAAAAATTCAAAGAGCCATTGGATGAAATTTATTCCAAAGCAGATGAATTGAAAATTGTTGTGTTCAATAATTCAGATTTTGATTTTGCATTGGAACACGCCTCAAAAGTTTCTTCTGATTGCAAACTCTTTCTTCAACCCGAATGGAGTAAGGCAGATAAAATGATTCCGCTCATCATTGATTTTGTAAAGCAAAATCCGCAATGGGAAATCTCTTTGCAGATTCATAAATACCTCGGGGTTGAATAGAGTTTTTCAATTATCAATAACTGGCTCAATATTTCGTTATACTTTTTCACACTCAAATCTATAATGAAGAAACAGGTTTTATTTTTTTTCGGTTTATCACTTTTCACTTTTTGTATTGTCATCCTGAGCTTGTAGAATTGTGCCGCTCAGCAATATCACAACCTCAACACCGCATCGAAAAAAGCACTGAAAGATTTCAACGAAGCACAGGCATTTTTGAATGCTGGTGAAAATGCAAAAGCAATTGCGCCGCTCGAACAAGCGGTTGCAGAGGATGAAATTTTTATTGATGCATGGTTGCTCCTCGGTGAAGTTTATAACGATCAGGAGCAATGGGAAAAAGGGAAAACTGCATTTGAAAAAGGAATAGCGCTGAAAGAAGATTGCCGTTCGAGTGCTTATTATTTTTTAGCGCAGAGCTATTGGAACCTCGATGATTATGATGGAGTGATTGCAACGCTTACAAAGTATCTCACCTTTCCCGGCATTCCGGACGACTGGGCTATGAAATCAAAACTGTTTATTGCTGATGCAAAGTTTGCGAAGGAAGCAGTGAAGCATCCAGTTCCATTCAATCCGATTGCCGTGGGTTCGGGAGTGAATACCGATCGACTGGAAATGTTTCCTTATCTCACCGCTGATGAAAAAACAATTTTGTTTATGCGTCGCGATGGTGAAGGCAAATCAGCCAACGAAGATTTTTATGAATCACATTATGTTGATAGCACATGGACTGTAGCAAAAAATCTTGGCAGCCCGCTCAACTCAGATTATCAGGATGGAGCAATTTCAGTGACAGAGCAGGGAACTGAAATGTATTTTGCTTCGAGCAGAATGGGTGGCTACGGCAATGTTGACATTTATTATTCGCAGAAAAAAAATGGGGCATGGCAAACTCCTATCAATCTTGGAAAAAGAATTAATACACCCGCTTGGGATTCGCAGCCAACTATTTCTGCTGATGGAAAAACACTCTACTTCGCCAG
>DMRR01000212.1 GCA_003455275.1 Bacteroidota bacterium
CAATGAACCGTGCGCGCGGAATATTGTGCCACTGAATCACTGAAGTTTTACTGAACCAGTTGAGATAGTGATAGAGATAAGCAAAACCAATGAAGCCCATGATGGCAAGTGCAAGCGGGCTTGAAAACAAAAATGAATTTACTCCATCGATAAATTTCTGATAGTCTACATCCGGGTGACCGAAGTCATGCAAACTGAATATATTCATGATATGGTAATTCAATGAAATAAATCCATCGGTGAAGGAGCCGTCATTTTTCAGATAACCATAACTGCTCTTTACATATTCAGTAGGAACATAGTGACCATATGCTACCGGAAGGTAAAAGAAACTAATTGCAACTGCCGCAAATACACCCAGTGAAAGAATTCCGGAAAAACTTTTACTCTTTAGTGCTCCAACTAAAATGAAAAGCCCGGTGAAGATAAATACATGAATGAGGGTGGGCATAAATGCACCGAATACTGATTCGAAATATTGATTACCTACAAAGAGTTTACTGATCAAAGCAATTCCAATAATGGAGCCGATGCGCACCGCCACATTTTTTGAAAGAACAAAAACTAAAGAGCCAAAAAATGCAACAAAAATTATAACTGTGGCAGCTCCATCGGGCAGATTGGGAACCATTTTGAAATTCGCTAATGTGATGATGACACCCGCGAGCAACAGAAATATCCAATCAAATTTTCCCTTGGTGAAATAATTCCGGTCGTGCAGCCAGCTGATTTCGGTGAGGTAGTGCGCAGGTCCGAGAAAAGCATAAGCGAAAAGAAAAGTTTCAAACGGGCGGAAGAAAGCGCAAACACCTGCAATCAGCATGAGCAGAATGTTGATGTAATTAACTTGTGTGACGGTTAGTTTCATGGGGAGCGAAAATAATGTTGGGAGACCGAAGACCGAAGATTTGAAATTCCGCATCTCAAATCAGAATAAGAGAAGCTACTCTTCGGTCTTCCCATTTCTAACTTAAACTACAACTGCAAACTCAGCATCGCAGAAACATAATCGGCATTAACCAGGTGTGTGGTGAGAAAAATTCCGGCGCTCAGTTTCCTGCTTTCATTTTTTCCTGATTGAAAAATGTAATGTTGAAGTCCAAGTTTTTGATAGAAGGGATAACCACTTAGCGTAATAGTTCTGATTTGATAAAGGGCAGTGAAAGAAAATGAAATCACACCGAACTGAATTTCGTCTTCGATGTAAGGAGCAAGTGAAATTGAATTCAACTTCCTGTGATCTCCAATTTCTTGCTCGCTTAGAAAAAAATAATTGGCCATGTTGTAAACAGATTCCAATCCAAAAGAAAATTTGTGCGGATGTTTTTTTGCATTCATTCCTAGGCTAAAATCATTCACCGCTTCCGGATACACCGGGCCATCCGGAATATAAATTTCGTTAAAACCTACGCCGGTTCTGAGTGTAAAAACCGGAAATATTTTTTTTTCGGGAAAAGTTAAAAAGGCAGGAATCGACTTTTGATTTCTGAAAAAATATTCAACACCAATATCAACGGTAGGAATATTGATTCCAAGATTGGGAAGCCGCACATCCCCGGTTGAAGAATGGGTGAAAGATGCACCGGCAACAATTAATAAACTCTTATTGGCCTGCATCCGAAAGTGAAATGCCACTGTCGAAGCATTGTTGACTGAAGATGCAATCACATTATTTGTTGGATTGGTCAGTGCATCATAATGTTTCGTGAGATAGGCAAGTCCAACACCGCCTTTAAACCAAAAAGAAATTTCTTCATTCCCAAAAATTTTCAATTGCATATTCGGAATGATGTAGAACTCATTACCCAAAACTTTTTCATTTCCGAAAGAACAATATCCTACCGCAAGTCCGGCATATGGAAGTTGTTTCATGGTGCTGCGATAACGGTTGCTCATCCGCAGCCACATCAGATTCAATTCGCCTGAAAAAGAATTGTGTTCAATTGCCGGTTCGAAATGTGCAGTATGTTTCCAGATTTTACCGTATTTGAAAATTGGCTCTAAACCGAACTGTTGAGGAGGATAAATTTCGACAGACTGTGCATTGCATATGCAATGGCTTGCTGTGATTAGAAAAAAAATAATACTGCTGAATTTGAAAACAGAAAAAAATTTTCCGGGAACCATCATTAACGAATGTATAAGAAAAATTGATTTTGCATTATTCATTTACTTTTGATTGAAATGAAACTTCCGTCAGCCTTTTTATTTCTTCCTCTGTTTTTTATTTTCTGCGGAAAAGTTTCGTTTGCTCAACAATACTCCCTGTCTCTTCCGGAAAAATTACAATTGGGAGTAAACAACTATGAAGTGCTGGGCGCAAACAGCGAGGGTGTGCTGGTTCTTAGTTCGGGTAAAACAATACGGAATATTTCGCTCTATGCGACCAATATGAAGCTTCAATGGAAAAAAGGAATTAACCTGAAAGAATTTGGTATTGTGAATGTTCAGAAAATTTTTCTGATAGAAGATTCTGCACTTGTTTTTTATACAGTTCAATCGCGAGGCGTAACAATATTGAAAGCAGTGAAGGTGAATCAGAAATTTGAAGTAATGCGCACACCCTGCATTTTAGATACTTTGGGTAACACTACACTTATATCGGTTCCTTCACTCAGTTATGCATCTTCTTTTGGAAAAAAAAGAATCACTGCCTATTACGAAGATTTAAATAGTACTGATAAAAGAAAAATACACTGTATCTGCATTGATGATTTACCATCTCTTAAATGGAAAAATGAATTCCGGCCGCCGGAATTTGCAGAGCCACAGATAATTTCTGTTTTGCCTGATGATTCTTTGCGAACATGGATATTATTTGGCGAAAACCAGGTTAAGAATTTCAGAAATGATTTTCCGTTTAACAAATTCATGCTGATCACCTGCAGTGATTCTGGCAAAGCTGTTTTTCAATCCATAGTTGAAGAGTCAGGATATATTTTTTCTTCTGCTCTGATCAGGCAAGATAGAATGAATCGTCAGATTGTTGTGGCGGGCATGTTTTCAGATTCTCCGGGAAATGAATCAGATGGTGTTTTAGTTTCCCGCTTTAGTTATAACTCGGCGCTGTTGAGCAATAAGCTGTTAAAATTTTCAGATGAATTTCTATCTGACCTGTGCGGAAATATTCCGCCTAAGCGCAATGATGGATTTTATTCCTTCTCTCCTTCTCAGATGATTTTAAAGCTTGATGGAGGAATAATTTTTTTAGCTGAGTCTTACAATGTTTCTACCGAAAGTTATAACTCAGCCGGTTTTGGAAACTACGGCGTCACTTCTTCACTGACTGTAAACTTTTATCATTATGATGATGTGATTGTTTTGAGTACCGATGCATCTGATTCTGTTCATTGGGAAAAAGTGCTTCACAAAAAACAACAGACCGAAGGTGATGGAGGATATTTTTCTTCTTTCTTTTTAACCGTTGCTCCAACCCAACTCATCTTAGTTTTCAATGATTTTTCCAGCGGAATGGCGGTGCTTTCATCGTTTTCAGTAGGGGCCGATGGAGCAGTGGACCGAAACGAAATTTTTAATGCTGATAAAAAAGGATTGTTGCCGGTTCCACAAAGCTGTAAACAAGTTTCGCCCAATGAAGTTATAATGCCCAGTATTAAGAAGGGATATTTGCAATACATCAAAATAATTTTCTGATCAACCTTGTTGCGATTATTCCGCTCTAATCATCCGCTTGTTTCAATTTTGATCCTGCTTATTATAAGCGGGCTTCACCTTTTCACTTTCCTGAACCCGCAACTCAACGCCGTTGAATTTGCCAATCCGCTGAGTCATGCTCTTCTGTATTTGTTATCGCTTTCTCCGCTTCCGCTTTCGGTGACTGAAAATATTTTCTCCATTCTTTTTGTATTTACCCAATCGATCTACTTCAACTATATTCTAACAAAACATAAAATGAATGAGCGCGGACAATTTATTCCTGCATTTATTTATGCCATTCTCTGCTGCATGTTCAGCGATTTCTTATTTCTGACTCCGGCTCTTGTTGCTAATCTTTTCCTTTTGATCGAAATTGATTTTCTTTTTTCAGTTTATAAAAAAGAACGAGCGAGCAGCGAAATTTTTGATCTGGGATTTTTTATATCCGTGAGTTCACTGATCTATTTTCCGTCTCTTGCATTTCTTATTTTTCTATTGGCCGGCATGCTCGTGCTGCGCCCGCTCCGGCTTTCAGAATGGATGATTCTGTTGGTAGGTGCGCTGATCCCCTATTTTCTTACTGCAGTTTATTATTTCTGGTTCGACCGCTTGACGGAATTCTCGAGTATTATCACTTTCCATAAACTCATGAATGAAGAATTCAGTTTCGTAAACAATGCACAGGTTATCTTGATCACTTTTGTTGTGGGCCTTGCCCTGATCTGGAGTTTTGTTAAGATTCAATCCAATTATTTTAAAACTGTAGTTCAAATAAGAAATTACTTTGTAGTCATGATGCTCTTCTCCTTCCTCGGATTTCTGTCGGCATTCATGCAATCTTCTATCCAGCCTGAACATTTTATCTGGCTGATTATTCCTGTAGCAATGGCTATCAGTTATTCAGTTCAGTTTTTAAAAAAATATTGGCTCGCAGAAATTTTAAATTTGTCATTGCTTCTCCTGATCATTTACTTTCAATTCCAAAACCAGTTAAACTTTTTTGAATAATAATTTTCCATTCTAAAAATTTTTTCCAATGAAACCTTTTCTTCTTGCAGCTATCCTTTCAATTTTCACCTTTCACTTTTCACATTCTCAAACACTTAATCCCACACATTGGAGCTACACTACTACTGATTTAGGGAACGGCGAATTCGAAATTGATATCACTTGTATGCTCGATCCGGGATGGCATATTTTCTCAAAAGATTATGCTGGTATTTCGGTGCCGGCATCTCTCTCTTTGGAAAAGAACGACAGCTATGAACCTGTTGGTGATATGACCGAAGTTGGAGAAAAAATTACGAAGGAAATTATGATTGGTGATGAAAAAGAAACTTCAGTTTATTATGAAGGTAAAGTTGTGTTTGTTCAAAAAATAAAATTGCTTAAAAAAGAAGCGACAATCAAAGGAGGTATTGAATACATGACTTGCAAAGAAGTATGTGTGGCACCTGAAACTTTCGCATTTTCAATTGACCTTATCGCCAAATAGCCGGCACCTGCAATTGTACCAGTATGGCTCATGACAATTTCGATTTGTATCTAAATTTGCAGCTTCATTATTCAATCTTATCAACCAATTAATTTTTCTCAATAAATGAAATTTGGTGTTGTCATTTTTCCCGGATCCAACTGCGACCGCGATGTGATTCATGTGCTCGAAAATGTTTTGCAACAAGAAGTAAAAATCCTGTGGCACAAAGACAAATCACTTGATGCATTTGATACAAATGATTGCATCCTACTTCCCGGAGGATTTTCTTACGGAGATTATTTGCGCAGCGGAGCTATTGCCCGGTTCTCTCCTATCATGGAATCAGTAATTTCATTCGCGAACAGCGGCGGATATGTGTGGGGAATTTGCAATGGCTTTCAGATTTTGTGTGAAGCCGGATTACTGCCCGGCGTACTGATGCGCAACACGAATAGAAATTTTGTTTGTAAAAATCTTTTTATAAAACCGGAGCACAACGACACGGCGATTACTGCCAACCTCGATGTGAATCGCGCGTATAAAATTCCTATTGCTCATGCTGAAGGAAATTTTTATGCAGATGAAAAAACGATGAAGCGCATTGAAGAAAACGGACAAATTCTTTTTCGCTACTGCGATGAAAATGGAAATGTGAATGATGCCGCAAACCCGAATGGCTCACTGCTGAACATTGCCGGAATTACCAATGAAACAAAAAATGTTTTCGGAATGATGCCGCATCCTGAACGCTGCACTGAAGATGCTCTTGGAAATACAGATGGCATTGAACTCTTCCGCTCTCTTATTGCTTATGCTGCGAAAATGGAAGTGGATGTGATGGATGATTTGCTGCGTTAACTTCGCGATGGATGATGCGTGAAGGATGACCGATGAAAAGTATAAATGATAAATTGGAAAGTATAAACTCCATGAACTCCGTGCGAAATAATTTTAACTCTGAATTTTTCTCAATGAAAAAAATATTTCTGTTTCTTGTTTTTGTTTTTTCTCTCTCAGAAATTTCTTCAGCCCAAATTGTCAAGGATGCCGTTAACTGGAGTTATTCAACAAAGGAGTTAGGTGGAGGAGTTATTGAACTTACATTTTCTACTTTGATTAAAGATGGATTCCATGCGTATTCAAAAGAGGAAAACCCTGATTTCACACCGGCGCCTGGTGTATTGAGTTTTGAAAAAAATAAAAATTTCGAACTGGTTGGAACCTGGAAAGAGGCTGGAAACAAAGTTGAGGTTGACGAACCAAGTTTGAAAGAGCATTACATCGAGTTTACCAATAACTTAAAGCTCATTCAGAAAATAAAATTGCTTAAGAAAAGTGTCAATATAAAAGGAACCGTAGATTATCAGATTTGCAATGAAGCCTATTGCATTCCAACCGAATACACAATTTATAATTTCAACATCGAACTTCATTCTGATGCAGTGAATGAAACTGTTTTGTTATCTGATACTGCAAAAAAAGATCCTTCAGCTCAAACGGATACAGTGAAAGTTGATACAACTTCAAAATCAACTTCTGAAATAAAACCAATTCAAATCACGAATGAAAATGCAACCGATCCACTCTGGAAAATTTTTCTTTATGGATTCGGAAGTGGTTTGCTCGCACTTATTCAACCGTGCGTGTTTCCGATCATTCCACTCACGGTTAGCTTTTTTACAAAGCGAAGCAAAACGAAAGCACAAGGCAGAATCAATGCAATGGTTTATGCCGGAAGCATTCTCGTCATCTTCATCGTGTTCGGATTTTTGGTGTCGCTCTTGTTTGGTTCTGATGCATTGAATTCATGGAGCAGCAGTTGGCTATTCAATCTCGTATTTTTTGTGTTGCTGTTTTTGTTCGCGCTCTCGTTCCTCGGAGTTTTTGAAATAACGCTGCCGAATAGTTGGATAAATAAAACAGAAGCTGCCGCAGACAAAGGCGGTTACCTCGGAATTTTCTTCATGGCTTTTTCACTCGTGCTCATTTCATTTTCATGCACGGTTCCCATTATTGGAAATCTTCTTCCGCTTATTACAAAAGGTGATGCACTTCGCCCACTCGTTGGGTTGGGTTCATTTGGTTTGGCGCTCGCCATTCCATTTGGATTCTTTGCATGGTTCCCTGGTTTCTTACAATCACTTCCGCGTTCCGGTGGATGGATGAACACCGTGAAAGTCACACTCGGATTTCTTGAACTTGCATTGTGTTTAATTTATCTTTCAAAAGTTGACCTTGCTTATCACTGGGGAATTTTATCTCGCGATATTTTTTTGGTGTTGTGGGTTATCATTTTTGCGGTGCTTGGTTTGTATCTCATTGGCAAAATCAAACTCTCACACGATGGAGACCTGCCGCACATTTCAGTTGGGAGATTGCTTACAGCCATTCTTGCACTCTCCATTTCGCTTTATCTCTTTCCAGGAATTTTCGGTGCGCCTTTAAAACCAATCAGTGGTTACTTGCCACCGCAGGCAACTCAGGATTTCGACTTATCAAAAATTTTGATTGAAGGATTTTCATCAGGAGCAAATTCATCCGACACCACTACCACGAGACATAACTACTCGGATATTTTTCATTCACCACATGGCATTCCTGCTTACTTTGATTATGATGAAGGAATTGCAGCAGCAAAAAAATTACATAAGCCGGTGATGCTCGATTTCACTGGCTGGGCATGTGTAAACTGCCGCAAAATGGAAGCTTCCGTTTGGCGTGATGCAGAAGTGCTGAAGCGGTTGAAGAATGATTATGTGCTCATCAGCATGTTCGTAGATGATAAAACCGAATTGCCTTCGGAGAAACGATATGTTTCAAAGTATAGCGGAAAGGAAATTGTTACACTCGGAAATTGGTATAGTGATATCCAGGCATCGCAATATCAATCAAACACGCAGCCGCTGTATGTTCTGCTTGACAACAACAATCAGTTGCTTGCACAGCCGCGCAGTTATAATGCTGATGTAGATGCCTATGTAAAATGGCTCGATCAAGGTTTGACTGAATATCAGAAGAGAAAATAATTTCTTCATGATTCAAAAACTTTCCGTAGAGAAAAGTTTTTGTCTGCTGATAGCTGCAGTGATTTATTATCGAATATTGGATCTGATAAATTGCTTTTATGGAAGCAGGTCATTGGCCTTTCTTTGAAGTTTTACTCGGGTTATTACATTTGCGCGCCTCTGAATTCTCAGAGGAGAAAACACTAATTAAACCAACATAAATTTCATGGCTTATTTGTTCACTTCCGAGTCAGTTTCTGAAGGTCATCCGGATAAAGTTGCTGACCAGATTTCTGATGCATTAATTGATAATTTTCTTGCCTTTGATGCACAGTCAAAAGTGGCATGCGAAACCCTCGTCACAACCGGACAGGTGGTGCTTGCCGGAGAAGTAAAATCAAAAACATACCTCGATGTGCAGAAGATTGCCCGCGATGTGATTGTTCGCATTGGTTACACAAAGAGCGAATACATGTTCGAAGCAAACAGTTGCGGAATTCTTTCTGCTATTCACGAACAAAGTGCCGATATCAACCGAGGTGTTGAACGAAAAAATAAAATGGACCAGGGCGCCGGCGACCAGG
Organism: Bacteroidota bacterium; assembly: GCA_003455275.1. Lineage (GTDB taxonomy): Bacteria > Bacteroidota > Bacteroidia > Chitinophagales > UBA10324 > CAXBPY01. The sequence goes on from DMRR01000212.1 coordinate 8,724, forward strand.
GAATGATGTTCGGTTATGCATGCAACGAAACTGATGATTACATGCCGCTTCCACTTGATCTTGCTCATAAATTATTAATTGAACTCGCAGCCATTCGTCGCGAGAACAAGGAAATAAAATACCTGCGCCCCGATTCAAAATCGCAGGTGACACTGGAATATGATGACAATAACAAACCTGTGCGCATTGATGCCATTGTGATCAGCACGCAGCATGATGATTTTGATAAGAATGACAATAAGATGCTCGCGAAAATCAAGAAAGACATCATAGATATTCTGATTCCGCGTGTGATGAAAAAATATCCGAAGTATAAACACCTTTTCAATAACAATATTCAGTATCACATTAATCCAACCGGAAAATTTGTGATCGGTGGTCCGCATGGTGACACCGGAGTTACCGGCAGAAAAATCATTGTCGATACTTACGGCGGCAAGGGCGCTCATGGCGGTGGTGCATTTTCCGGAAAAGATCCTTCAAAAGTTGACCGTTCCGCTGCTTATGCAACTCGCCACATTGCTAAAAACATGGTGGCTGCCGGTTTGTGCGATGAAGTGCTCGTTCAGGTTTCGTATGCAATCGGTGTTGCAAAACCTATGGGAATTTTCGTGGACACAAATGGAACTGCGAAAGTGAACATGACTGACGGCGAGATTGCAAAAAAGATTGAAAGCATTTTTGATATGCGCCCCTATGCTATTGAACAACGCCTGAAACTTCGCAATCCAATCTATTCTGAAACGGCATCCTACGGTCATATGGGAAGAAAGAATGAAACAGTGACTAAAACTTTTTCTACTCCCGATGGAAAAACTAAGAATGTGAAAGTTGAACTCTTTACCTGGGAGAAACTGGATTATGTTTCGAAGGTGAAGAAAGCGTTTGGTCTGAAATAGTTTGAAAAGTTTCGTTTCGTTCATTGCAATGAAACTTATTTCTGAAATTCTTATTGCTGTTGTTGCGCTATTAATACCAATAACTTCGACGAGCGTTCTAAATTATCAGACTAAATAAATATTAATTCGCTAGGCGGTTAATGCCGCGATAGGCATAATAAATTCAGATCATTACTTTTCAGAATGAAATACCAATTCCCGGGATAAAAAATGTCTCACTTCACTTCTTCAAATTCAACATACTCCCCATGGTTCTCATCGGCTTTATTTCTCGTTTCTTCTTTATGAAGAATCGTGATCCTTTCTTGTTTTTTTTCAGACCTTATGAGTCGAATAGTGAATAGGTGCGGAAATAAAAATCTAATAGCGAGAATAAAAAGTATGATGTCAATAAGAGACGAATCGAAAATGCGCGCAAGCATGATGCAATAGTAAAGGCCTATCAGTAATTAGCAATAAACTTTTAATTATACTCAGAGGATAGATAAATATCACCCTTTCATCACTTTCATCAACTCCTGATTTGCTTCTTCCACTTTGGAAAGAAGTTCGTTCATATCACTTTCTTCGGGAGAAGTTTTTTTCAATTGCTCAGTAACAGTGAACAATGCGCTCATGGCAAGATGATCTTGCGCATCGCTGCTTTTAAACTGAAGTTTAAACTCGTGAAATTTTTCATTGAGCAATTCAGCGGCTTTCATCACAAGCTCAGTATCTTCCTGACTAATTTTCAAAGAGTAACTGCGCTCTCCTATTTTAAGTGTGGTGCGAACTTTACTTTCCATGTTACATCGCTTTTATAAGGTGAATGCATTTGTCCACTTCCTTTATATACTGATTCAGTTTCTTCTTCAACTCAGCATTATCGCCGCTCTTCGAAAAAGAAACTGCTTCGCCCAGGTTTTTCACTTTCAAAAGCTCTTCTAGTTTCTCCAACTCGGTGTCCTTCATGCGAAGTTTTTCTTTGAGTGAATCGACTTCGGTTTTCAAACGGGTGTTGTGTTCGCTGAGCGAAAAATATTTTTCACTCACACGCGCGGCGCGCGCCCGAAGTTCTTCTGCCTGTTTTAAAAGTTGCTGATTCATTTTCTTATGGTTGCTTGGGTTTGTTCTTCTAAATTTTTTATCACGCGGTTCATCAGTTGCTCGGTGTCATTGTCTGTCATTGTTTTTTGGTCATCGCGCAAAGTCAAGCTTATTGCATACGATTTTTTTCCTACTCCAATTTTTTCGTCCCTGAACACATCAAACAATTTCACACTCTCCAAATTTTTTCCGGCGGCGCGGCGGCAGCTTGCTTCTATTTCACTGAAAG
>DMRR01000237.1 GCA_003455275.1 Bacteroidota bacterium
AAATTATGGACTCCCGGTTTTGAAAAAACTTTTCAGCAGCGATTTGGTTACGATATTATTCCTTACATGAAAGCAGGTCTCGATTCGTTTCCGGATGTGCGCTATGATTACATGCTGCTGCTCGATGATTATGTAACGAATGGTTATTACAAACCCTTCGTGGAGAAATGCCGCGAGCTGGGTGCGTGGTCGAAGGTGCAATGCCTCGGTGCGCCTGCTGATGTGCTCACGCTTTATTCGCTCCCCGATATTCCTGAAACGGAAGCGATGCTGAACAACCCTCGCTACGGGCGCATTGTGAGTTCGTCGGCTTGCCTCGCTTCAAAAAATATTGTGTCGAGCGAAACCTTCACCTGCATGTATGGATTTCCCGCCACCTACTTGCGGCAGGAACAAACTGCCGATTTAAAAATGGTGGCTGATGCATTGTTCGCGCAGGGTATCAACCAACTTGTTTATCACGGCATGCCTTACAACCCAGCGGGCAGTGACACGATTGATTTTTTCGCGACCACTTATTTTGGACCCAAAGGAAGTGTTACACCTGAGTTGCCTGCGTTCAATTCATACATTCAAAAAGTTTCGGAGTTCATGCGCGAGGGAAAAACATACACCGATGTCGCCGTGTATATTCCGTATGAAGACGGAGTGATGCGCGGCGCGTATCCTCCCGAACGGCAGCGCGTGTGGGTGTGGGGCGAATATGAATTGCGCTATGTGTATCCGCCTGACGAGGTGGAAGGTTATCATCCGGTTTGGATTAACAGATATTTTTTGGAGCAGGCGAAATTTCAAGATGGAAAACTGAAAGTCGGCGATGCAGAATTTTCTTCGCTCTACATTGATGTTGACTACATGGACATCCGCGCGCTCGAGAAAGTTTTGGAGTTCGCCAAACAAGGATTGCCTGTTTGCCTCAAGCGTCATCCCGCGGAACCCGGTTTTGAAAAATCTCCAGACTATATAAAAATGCTTAGCGAATTATCTGCATTGAAAAATGTGTCCGACGAATTCAAAAATATTGCTCAGCATCCTGCGCTCGTGCAGGGAGATAGTTTACCCGAATATTGGTGCAGGCAGCAGAGCGATGGCACACTTTATCTTTTCCTCGCGCAACCGCTGTCGAAAGATTTAAAGTATCCGGTTTATTCAGGTCAGTCCATCATGAAGCAATCTGTGTATCGCGAACTAACGATTAACTACAATGGGAAAACCATTAAGAAGAAATTTGAATTCAAGCCCTATCAATCGCTCATGCTGAAAATTTCTCCCGAAGGAAAAATTGAAATGCAGGATATTTCTTTCGTTCCGAAAACTCCTGTGGTGAAACCGCATGAGGTGCAGAAGATGAATTTTTAATTATGATGAAGTTGCAATTGTGAATTAAGAGCGAGATATTTTAATTGCTTTACTCTTTCACAAACTTTCTAACTACAATTTCACCACTGCTCATTTTGATTTTCAAGAAATAAATTCCGTCTGATAAATCACTCACATCAATAACAGCATTGGTGTCTTTAGTAAATGAGTCAAGTAATTTTTCAACTCGTCCAACAACATCTACAATTTGTATTTCAGTTAGAAGCGATTTCTTATTCGAAATTGAAAGAGTTAATTTATCAATAGTAGGATTCGGGTAAACAATAATTCCCTCAGAAGAAGAATAAATGAGATTTGCATTCTCAGGAACTTGAGATTTAAATGTATTGAAAACAATATTCGTCATTACAACTGTATTAGCATCAAAATAAATTCCCGCTTGATTACTTACAGTTGTTGAGTCAGGCAGATTATTCAGCGGAGCAATTTCAAAATTTATCCATCCCACGCTTCCTAGCAAATCAACATTACTATCTGGAAGCATGATATTCAAAAATTCAAAAGTCACTTCTCGGTTGGGTAATAGATGAACAAAACACGGATGCGAACTTGAAATAAATCTGAAAGAAGATAAATCTAAACTTGATGAAAGTGTGTCGCGAACAATTACTGTAAGTGCAGTATCATTTCCGGTATTCTGAAAATGAAGAGTATAATTTAACAAATGATTCATTGGGGTAAGATGATTTACTCCATCACCAACTGGAAAAACATCTTTGCTATTTGGGTCCCATGCACAAGTAATTTCTTGTGAGGCGCTATCATTTGCAGAAGTAATTTGTAATCCGGAATTATCAAGTGCAGTAATACTTGATTGACAAAAAAATGTATCACCGATGTAACTGTTATTGATAGGAAAAAAGTCAATATAAATTTCATTTAGGTTAAAAGGATTCAAGTTGGAATAATTCCAGAAATAAGTTCCGCCACTGATGGAATCAGGTGAAGGATTTAAACTGTTGATATGAATAAAAGTATCAATTGAAAAACTTACAACACCATTAACCGGCACTGTTCCTTGATTTGAATATTCAATAAAAAAATTTGGCCACCAACACAAATTAATTTCTGAGTAACCTGAAATGTTCAATGAATAATTGGTTGTATCAGAATTTAATCCGAAAGAATAATTATTGGGATTAACATAATTTGTATCCACATCAATGTTGTAAGACAAAGAATCAGATGAAATATGCCAGTAATTATTAACTGCATTTGTATGCACCGTATAAATTCCAATCGGAACATTGAAGTAATATTCTCCGGCTGAATTAGTGTAAGAAATAATATTCCCTGGCATAAGTGTTACAGGCCAATTGTTCAATGTAGATTCTGATGAAGATTGCACTCCGTTAGAATCAGAATCAAAATAAACAGTTCCTGAAATATAGTATGGATAACTGTTGTAGTTGTAATTGCTGATATAGTTGACAACTGTTACAGGCACACAAACCGAATCAGCACAACCCGAAGTATCAGAAATGAAATGACAGAGATTGTAATTTCCAATATTGTTATAAGTATGAGTTGCGTTCAGGGAATTGCTAAATGTGCTATCGCCGAAACTCCACAAAACATTTGAAAGATTTCCAGAAGAAGTATTTATGAAATTAACTGGATTTAAAACAGAGGTATAACCGGACATAGAAAATGAAGCGGAGCAAGGTTGATTTCCTACGAGTGAATTGAATGAATAAATATCGCCAGAGCATGATGCATCTGGCCAAGTTCCTGTTACGCCATCCCCTGTTACCCATACACTTCCGCTAAGGGAAGTATTTATTGCTGCTGTTGAATCAACATTTATAGACCATACAAATGTCCAAGTGTTTGTGCCTGCCACTGAAAAATCTCCATAATTATTTCCTGGGATACTATCTAAAGTGCCGCTACCTATGGTATTTGGACTATCATAATAAAATCCTTTACCATAAACAATTCCAGAACCTACACTAATGCAGCTATCATAATATCCCCATACACCTTGCCCATCTGCTGATGCAGCTAAAGAAATTGGTGTTAGAGAATTCATGTCCCAACCACTACTATAATTTAATATCACTCCATGAAACCAATTTGAACCTAATTGTAAATATCCATTCACAGTTAGTGTAAATGTTACAGTAGTTCCTGCAGGATAACCCGTAGAATCAGGAATGGGGTCTAAAGTCAATGTTGGAGATACTGCACATTGAGCAAATGCAATTTGATTCAATAACAAAAAAGAAAAAGAAAAAAATAAAAGTTTTTTCAAACGAAAAATTATCTGCTGATAAAAGTAAATAAAATTTTCTTTCATCGAGGTCTCACGAATTGGACTTTGCTTCTTTAATTTTTTTCTCAGAAGTTGTATCACACTCCCACAGAAGCCTTCAATTGCTTCGTGTTATTCATCAACTCAATTTCGTTCAACCTCCGCTCTGCAATTTGTATGTAGGCAGCATTAATGTCGAAGCCAATAAAATTTTTCTTGCTGTTATTTGCTTTTCAGCAACCCACTAAATGAAATATCCTCATCCAATTCTGGCCAATGAATTCCATATCCTGAAGGAGAGATGGAGTAATTCAATATTTGCTTTTCAGTTGCAGCAGCTAGTCGCGAAGTGATTTCTTTTAGTTTGAAAACATAATCTTTCCCTTTAAACTGAAAGCAGAGATTTCCGTTTTCAATTTTTACATCGTTAGGATTAACAGTAATTATTTGTTGCTGTGAAATTGTTTCCATTGTTCAATGATGTAATCGAAGTGTTCAAAAATTATTTTCCTGATTTCTCTTTTATCTCTCGGGCTCATGTTGTGGGTGAATGCTTCCGAAATTTCAAATGTATTTTCATTCAATCAAAACTTACCTTCCATTTCTGCTTTTGAAACATGTATGTGAATGGGTTCATTATTTTCATTTGAGAAAAAATAAAATCTCCATCCGAGAATCAGTAGCACAGTAGGCATTCAAAAGTGTTTTTACAAAGGTAAAAAAATAGTTGTGTGCTGCATTCAAGTAATTGCTGAGTAAAAAATTACTTTCGCTTCGCAATGCGCTTCACAATTCTCTTTTTCTTTCTACTCTTCATCCAAAACATTCTGTTCGCACAGGATTACAACATCCTAAATTACGGAGCAAAGGCAGACGGAAAAATTTTTAATACACAGAGCATTCAATCCGCTATTGATGCGGCAAATAAAAACGGCGGAGGTCGTGTAATTATTCCTGAAGGAATTTTTTTAACAGGAAGCATTATCTTGAAGTCAAATGTTGAATTGCATTTAGAAGAAAAGGCAGTTCTGCTCGGAAGCACGAAGCGCGATGATTACAAAAAACTCAATCGCTGGCGGGCACTCATTCTTGCAGACAATCAAAATAATATTTCCATTACAGGCAAAGGAAAGATTGACGGACAAGGTCGCCGCCTCGCACTCAACATTGATTCTCTTTTTTATATCGGTCAGCTCGATAGTGCGAGTTACAACTTTGCTGACAAAAGACCATCGCACCTTGTGCGACCGCAACTAATCGAGTTTGTGCAGTGTAAAAATATTGTGGTGAAAAATATTTCCCTCTGCAATGCAGCATGCTGGGTGCAGACCTACGACCAGTGTTCAAATATTTTACTCGACAGTGTAACAGTCAACAGCGATGCGTATTGGAACAATGATGGAATCGACATTCAGGATTGTCACAACGCGCGCATCACCAATTGCACAATCAACTCCGCTGATGATGGCATTTGCCTGAAGTCGCAATCAACAGAACATTATTGCGACAGCATTTACATTTCAAATTGTTCTGTTCGCTCCAGCGCTAGCGCAATCAAATTCGGAACAGTATCACACGGAGG
>DMRR01000049.1:0-653 GCA_003455275.1 Bacteroidota bacterium
GATTAATTCATAACCGATTTTTCATTTACACAACAGGAATTATGTCAGGAATTTTAATTACAACTATCGCCACACTTTTCATTCTGAAAACTGAAACAACTCAGTTGCCACAAGTGCAAAACATTATTCAAACACAATCTTCTGCAGAAGTTTTTTCAGGTAATAATTCAGAGGGAAATTCTTCTTCTGTTGTAACTGATCAGGTAAATATTTCTTCAGGTGAAAATGCTTCGAAAGAAAAAAATGCAAATGGAAATTATGTTAATGAGAAAAAACCTTCCACTGTAAAAAATACTTTCTCAGAAAACTATTCAACACCTGAAGATGTGATAATGAATGAAGGAAGTGTGGTAATGACTCCTGAAAATTCAGAGAAGCAAAATTTTGTTTGGCAACCTTCTGAAGAGAAAACATTTGGCATTGAGAAGACTGACACACAGGATATTTTGCAACCGCAAATTGTTCCTTATGAAGACATGGAAGGCAATTCCGCAGTATTAACTTATGATTCCAACGCAATGAAAACTTTTGTTTGGCAAGTTGATTCTTCGCTTTACTCAATTGATAATTCAAATCAACAATTGGAAGATACTAGTAAGAAAAAGTTTTCTGGGCTAACCAATGAAATGGAAAATAAGGTAGTTGAGCTTTCA
>DMRR01000049.1:986-5470 GCA_003455275.1 Bacteroidota bacterium
CTGAATCACATTTTCGCAAGCGGAAATCATGAGCAGAAAGTTAAAACACGCGACACTGTTTCAATTCTTAACCGTCCTGCACAAGTTTTATTTCTATATCCGTTCGGTTCAAATGGTATTTCTTCAGGAAGGTATTCAAATAATTTTTCACTCAATATTCTCACGGGATTCAATGGTGGAGTGAATGGCTGCGAGATTGGTGGCTTGGTGAATGTCGATAGAAAAAATATAAACGGGCTTCAGGTGGGTGGACTCACCAATATTGCTTTCGGAAACTTAAATGGCGCTCAAATCGGCGGGCTCGTCAATCAATCGAAAAGTGTAAACGGCGCACAAGTTGGCGGACTGGTGAATACCGCCATTGGCTCTGTGAAAGGAACGCAGGTTGGAGGAATTTTGAATTTCGCTCTCGATTCAATTGACGGAGCCCAGATTGGTGGCATTGCAAATATTTCAACCACTTCTCATCATGTGAATGGAATTCAGGTTGGTGGAATTACAAATCTTTCATTGGGAAAAATGAACGGTTCGCAAATTTCCGGAATCGTGAATGTGGCGAACCGCATCAATGGTTTTCAAATCAGCTTAATCAATGTAGGAGTGAAAGTGAATGGTTCGCAAATTGGTTTAATAAATATTTCTGATTCGCTCACCGGAGTTCCTGTTGGATTAATTTCCATTTCACGATCCGGAATGTTTCACCTCGATGCTTTAAGCAATGAATTCAGCAATGCGAATGCTAGTTTGCGACTTGGTTCTGATAAATTTTATAACACATTCATCATTGGATTTTCTCCGAACACCACGCAAGGCAATCGATATTCTTTTGGTTACGGAATTGGTTCGCACATTGATGTAACTAAGAATGAAAAAGTTTTTGTGAACATAGATGCACTTGCCTGGAACATTCACTACAACACCATCAACGACTGGAGCACCGGAATGAACATGATTAATCAATTGCGCATTCTTCCGGGCTGGCAGATTGCAAAAGGAATTGGTTTGTATGCTGGCCCATGCATTAATGTAGAAGTAATTGATGATGGATATCAATCAGCCGTGAAATCACATTTGCTTTCGCAACACGGAAACGGAACCACTGGAGTTAATGAATGGATCGGATGGACAGCTGGATTGCAGTTCTTCTAAAATTGTTTTCTCATATTTGGGGCGCAGAAATTTGTCCCCGTAGTTCAACGGATAGAATAGAAGTTTCCTAAACTTTTGATCCCAGTTCGATTCTGGGCGGGGATACAAAAAATATTTTCATTCGAAATTTTTATTCTGAATTTTCCTAACTGTTGTAAAAGTTTTTTTATCAACACTCAATCCACGACTATCTGATTTTTCTCCACAGAATTATTTTGTAATTCTGGAATGCGAATAAGAATCAGTTTATTCTTGTCGAATTATTGAAATGAGTGAACTAAATCCTGAAATAAAAACTGATAGACCAAGAACCTCGCTGGGCAAGCGTTTTAGCGAAGCTGACTTATCTTCTGTATTGTACGGAAGAGTGCAACCACAGGCACGCGACCTCGAGGAAGCTGTTCTTGGTGCCATGATGCTGGAGAAAGATGCAGTGGCTTTGGTGATTGACATTCTTAAGCCTGAGAGTTTTTACGTGGAAGCACATCAACTCATCTTTAAAGCGATTCACAATCTTTTTAACAAGTCGCAGCCGGTCGATATTTTAACTGTGACTGAAGAACTTCGAAAACAAGGTGATATTGAAAAAGTAGGAGGCGCATTTGCTGTTGCTGAACTTACAAATAGAGTTGGCTCTGCCGCGAATGTTGAATATCACGCCCGAATTATTTCTCAAAAATATATTCAGCGCGAGCTGATTCGAATTTCTTCTCTCATCATTAAAGATTCATACGAAGACACAACCGATGTTTTGGAACTGCTCGATAAAGCAGAAAAAAATATTTACGAAATCACTGATAAAAACCTTCGGCGCAATTACAATAAAATTTCTGACCTCGTTACGAAAGCTGTGAAACAATTGCAGAGTTTGATGGAAAAAGAAATTGATGTGACAGGCGTTCCATCAGGATTTACTGAGCTAGACAGAATTACAGGTGGCTGGCAGAAAAGCGATTTAATAATAATGGCAGCTCGCCCCGGAATGGGTAAAACTGCTTTCGTGCTTTCGCTCGCGCGCAATGCAGCTGTTGATTTCAAAAAACCTATTGCTTTTTTCTCTCTTGAAATGAGTGACCTGCAACTTACTCAGCGCCTCATTTCTTCTGAAACTATGATTCCGTCTGATAAGCTTCGGCGCGGAAACCTGGAACAATATGAGTGGGAACATCTCACTTCAAAAATTGAGACCCTTTCTGAAGCACCAATTTTTATAGATGATACTCCTGCAATAAATGTGTTTGAATTGCGGGCGAAATGCCGCCGCCTGAAAATGCAGCATGATATTCAAATGATCGTAATTGACTATTTGCAACTGATGAGCGGAGGCGGAAGTGACAAAGGCGGTAACCGCGAGCAGGAAATCAGCAGCATCTCACGCTCATTGAAAAGTATTGCAAAGGAATTAAATGTTCCGGTGATTGCTCTTTCTCAATTGAGCCGTGCCGTTGAAACCCGTGGTGGAAGTAAGAAACCACAGTTAAGCGATCTCCGTGAATCAGGAGCAATTGAGCAGGATGCGGATATGGTATTATTTATTTACCGGCCTGACTATTATGGTATGAATCAGGATGAAGCCGGACAAAGCACTTCAGGGCTTGCTGAAATTTTGATTTCGAAGCACAGGAATGGAGCACTTGGATCTGTACAATTAAAATTCATTGACCGCTTCGCAAAGTTTGCCGATTACAATATGATGACACCACCTGCACAAGGCACATATGCAGATAATCCGGAGGGTTCAATTACAATTATGAAGTCTCAAAACTGGGATAAACCAGAAGAAGACGCTCCGTTTTAATTTATTTTCTATTGACTCACATACTATGTGAGCATTTATTTAGTTGTTGTTTCTATCACTAAATAAATTTGGAAACGATGAAAACAATTCTTGCACTGCTGATTACATTTTCATTTTTCTCCTGCGGGAATTCTGCAGAAGAAAAAAAATCTTCAAATCCCGATTACAATTTATCTCTTGAGAAAGTGGAAAAGGGGATGAATATGGATGATGTAGACAAAATTGCTGGAAGACCAAGCCGGATGGAAGACCTTGGTGTATCTCAAACTGACACAAAGGCAACCCATATTGTTCAATGGTATTATGGAAATAATCAATCGGTGATGTTTGAAAATGAAATTGTGGTAGGGGTGGATTTGGATATTGAAGCAACTCAGAAAAAATTCCAGCACATGAGGGATAGTGTTGAAGCCCTTGGCGGAAATACAGGCGGAATGATTCAACCACAATAGAGAATGGCTGAGTTCGGAATCGTTACCGCAGAAATTATTTCTCAACTGAAAAACATTGTCGGAGAAAGTTTTATCCTCTCCGATGATGAAAGCAAAATTCATTATGGTCACGACGAAACGGAAGATTTGGTTTTTAAACCTTCGGTAGTCGTTAGCCCGAACAAAGTAGGTGAGGTAAGCGCTATTCTCAAATTATGCTTTGAAAAAAATATTCCGGTTACACCCCGCGGTGCTGGAACAGGGCTTAGCGGAGGAGCGCTTCCGGTGATTGGAGGGGTTTTGCTTTCTATGGAACGATTCAGCCACATTCTTTTGATTGATGAAAAAAATTTTCAGGTAACAGTTGAACCCGGAGTTATAACTGAAATTCTTCAAAATGCAGTGAAGGAAAAAGGATTGTTTTATCCTCCTGATCCTGCCAGCAAGGGTTCTTGTTTTATTGGTGGAAACATTGCTGAAAATTCCGGTGGACCCAAAGCCGTAAAGTATGGAGTTGTGAAAGATTATGTTCTGAATCTTGAAATGGTTTTGCCAAATGGAGAAGTTATCTGGACCGGAGCAAATGTTTTAAAAAATGCTACCGGCTACAACCTCACTCAGTTGGTAGTTGGCAGCGAAGGAACACTTGGCATTGTCACGAAAATTGTTTTGCGATTGATTCCACATCCGTCAAACGATGTACTGATGCTCGCTCCATTTTCGTCAGCGGAAAAAGCGTGCGAAGCGGTGAATGAAATTTTCAGGTCTGGAATTTCTCCAAGCGGACTGGAGTTTATGGAGCGCGATGCAATTGAGTGGGCAATGAAACATGTTGGAGAAACTAACATTTCTCTCAATGAAAAAACCGAAGCTCATTTGTTGATTGAAGTAGATGGAAATGATATGGATGCTCTGTATCGTGATGCCGAAAAAATTACTGAAGTGTTACAGGGTTTTGGTTGCGATGAAATTTTGTTTGCAGATTCTGCCCAGCAGAAAAGCGATTTATGGAAGCTGAGAAGAAGTGTTGCTGAAGCAGTGAAAGCTAATTCAATTTATAAAGAAGAAGATACCGTAGTACCTCGCGCTGAACTGCCGAAGCTGTT
>DMRR01000049.1:5857-7929 GCA_003455275.1 Bacteroidota bacterium
CTGAGTGACGAAGAATGGAATAACAAAATCACTGAAGGCATTCGCGAAATATTTCATTTGGTGAAATCACTTGGTGGAACTCTTTCAGGCGAACACGGCATTGGTTTTGTTCAGAAAAATTATATGAATATTTTTTTTAACAACACTCAACTTCAGCTGATGAAAAATATCAAGAGTGTTTTCGATCCCAAAGGAATCATGAACCCCGGAAAAATATTTACAGATTAGAATTGCATTATGATTAGTACAATAAAAATTAAATCGCTCTTCCAACTTCGGCCTTCCGTCATCGGTTTTGTAATCATTTTCACTTTTCTCATTAGCTTTTTCAGTTCAAAGTGTATTGCGCAAACCGAAAGCAATAACTCGCTCAAAGATGTTCCCTGGCTTTCGAAACAAAGATTTTATCTCGGTGGTACAGGCGGCTTGAGCTTCGGAGATGTAGTTTACATCAATGTTGCGCCCACCATTGGTTATAGATTTACTGATAGATTTTCCATGGGGGTGAGCCCGAAATACACCTTCCTGAATGACCGTCACAATGATTACAAAACGAGCATTTATGGCGGAAGTGTATTTGCCCGGTATTTTTTACTGAATAATTTATATGCGCATGCCGAGTACGAGGTCAATAATTTTGAGGCACTGATCACGCTTCCAAACAGCGCCGGCTATAGATTAGAACGGCTTACTATTCCATCTTTCTTACTCGGCGGAGGATATTTCCAGCGTTTTGGAAACAGCGCGTCCGGATTTTACATACAGGTGCTTTATGATGTTTTGCAAAATCCTTATTCACCATATTACCAAACACCTGCAATCAGCGGCGGAGTAATGTTCGGATTGTAACAATCAACTTTCTTCTTCTTGTAATTTTCTTTTCAATTATTTTCATCCATCAAATTCATGACTGATGGAACTGAAAAGACTATTTGACATTCCTTACTACCAGAAAGAAATATATCCGAAGAGTGATGCACTAAATGCCAAAGAAAATGGTGCCTGGAAAAAATATTCGATTGATGATTGCATTGACAATATCAATAAGGTTTCACTTGCGCTTCTCGCTTCAGGAATAGTTAAGGAAGATAAAATCTCCCTCATCAGCAACAACCGGCCTGAGTGGAATTTTGTTGACTTCGGAATCATGCAGGTGGGCGCAGTGAATGTGCCTGTGTATCCGACAATCACAGAAGCAGACTATGTTTTTATCTTCAATGATGCTGAAGTGAAAATAGTTTTTGTGAGCAGCGAAGAGTTGTATCAGAAAGTTCAAAACATCCGCAGCCAGGTTCCGACTCTAAAGGAGGTAATTACTTTCAACAAAGTGAATGGTGCCACACACTTCTCAGAATTTTTGGAAAGATGTAAGAATGGAAGCAATGATGAATTACAATCGAGGATGAAAGCAGCTAACAAAGATGACCTCGCTACAATCATCTACACGAGTGGAACAACCGGCTTTCCGAAGGGAGTGATGCTCTCGCACTGGAATGTTTTATCAGATGTGATTGCTGCCAAGCCGCTAATGCCGGTCGGAGAAAAAGATAAAGCACTCAGTTTTCTCCCGCTCAATCATTCGTTCGAGAAAATGATTTTGTATCTCTACATCACTTATGGTATCTCTACTTATTATGCTGAAAGCATGGATACAATCGGAGATAATTTGCGTGAAGTAAAACCGCAGATCATGACTTGTGTTCCTAGGCTGCTCGAAAAGGTGTATGAAAAGATTTTAGCGAAGGGACAAGATTTGAAAGGAATAAAACGCGCTATGTTTTTCTGGGCGCTCTCGCTCGGCGAAAGATGGGATAATCAAAAATCGAATGGGTTGTGGTATAAAATTCAATTGGCGATTGCAAACAAACTTGTGTTCAGTAAGTGGCGCGAAGCACTCGGCGGAGAATTGCGTTGCGTGGTTACCGGCTCTGCACCGATGCAGCAAAAACTTACACGCATTTTCACCGCTGCAAAAATTGTGGTGATGGAAGGTTACGGACTCACAGAAACTTCTCCTGCTACAAATGTGAATCACTATAATCTGGAAAATAATATGATTGGAACTGTGGGCC
>DMRR01000031.1 GCA_003455275.1 Bacteroidota bacterium
GCTCAGTTGGTTAGAGCGCCAGATTGTGGCTCTGGAGGTCGTGGGTTCGAGTCCCATCCGGACCGCAAAAAAAGCCAATCAGAATTTTTCTGATTGGCTTTTTTATTTCAGCCTGGGATAACTTTTCAAAATCAAATTAAACGATTGTATCAACCGATGTCTTCACCTGTTCGTTGATCCAGGTGTAAGTCTGCTTCAATCCTTCAATCAGAGGTTGAGTTGGTTTCCAGTTTATTTTTTCTTCAATCAGTTTGTTATCGCTGTTACGACCGCGAACTCCAACAGGTCCCGGAATATTTTTGATTGAAATTTTCTTTCCTGAAATACCAATGATCATTTCAGCAAGTTGATTAATGCTTACCATTTCTTCTGAACCAATATTTACAGGGCCGGTCCAGTCGCTTCTTGTCAGCCGAAGAATTCCATCAATGCATTCATCGATATAAAGAAAGGAGCGGGTTTGTTTTCCATCGCCCCACACTTCAATCACTCCGCCATCTTCTGTCTCTGCAACTTTTCTGCACAGTGCAGCGGGGGCTTTTTCTTTTCCGCCTTTCCATGTTCCAAGTATTCCGAAAATATTGTGAAAGCGTGCGACACGAACATTCAAACCGTAATTGCGGTTGAAGGCCAGATACAATCTTTCACTGAACAATTTTTCCCAGCCATACTCACTATCTGGTGCTGCGGGATATGCAGAATCCTCATTGCATTTTGGGTTATCAGGGTCTTCCTGATTGTATGCAGGATACATACATGCACTTGATGAATAAAACACGCGACCGATTTTTTGCTTCACACATCTCTCAACAATATTCAGATTGATGAGCGAAGAGTTGTGCATCACATTCGCATCATTCTCACCTGTAAAAATGTAGCCCGCCCCGCCCATATCAGCGGCGAGTTGATACACTTCATCAAAGTATTGGTCTAATACTTTGTTACATACAGTTTGATCGCGGAGATCGCCTTGCACAAAATCATCTGCAGCTGTTTTATCGTATTCAGGAAATTTCAGATCCGCACCACGCACCCAAAATCCTTCGCTCTTCAATCGTTTAACCAAGTGCGAACCAATGAATCCTCCGGCTCCGCATACTAATGCTTTTTTCATTCAGATTTTTTTTTGCAAATGTAATTTCTCTGATCACAGTTTATTTCAAAGTCACTTTTGCAAAGCGATAATTTAACCCATCCATGCAGTAAAGAACAATTTCATTTCCATTCATCAGGTAACTTGTTTTTGGCTGTGCCTGGGTATCCATTTCCTTGGTGCTGAAAAGCGCTTCTACTGTTTGCTTTCCGCTTGCATCAACTTTAGCAACATACACTTTTGCATTGTCAATATTCGTCAACTTTTTAGCAGGATCATCTTTATGACCGTTGAAAATCAAAACCACATTTCCATCCACATCTTGTGAAACGAATGAAAGAAATTTTGCTCCATCATTGATTGACTTTTGTTTTTTGTGAACTGCTGTTGACCACACCACACTTGCATCATCTTTTATTCTGAAAATTGATGCATCATAATAGCGGTAAGTAAAATTGAAACTGTTGTTGTTATAGTTTGTTATGATCACATAATTCTCTGCAACCAAAGTGTGAGTACCATCGGTGTTACTAAAAACTTTTCGTATATGAATGTTTCCAATTTCAGGATCATCATCTCCTTCATCATCACCTAGAATTGAAGAAATGACAGTAGGAGTGAAGTCTTTGTTTGCTTTCTTAGTAACAGTAAAATCTGAACCGATTGAATACACATAGGCACCTCCGGCTTTTTTGGCACTTCCAGTTGAATAAAACCCAAAAAGTTTTAAGCTGTTATCTGCTTCTTCTTCGAGATATGTATCGGTGACGGTTTTGCCTGTAACAGTAAGAGGAATGTTTTTACACGAAGCCATATCTTTTCCTCCTTTTACCAGAAAAATTTTATTGCGAACACCACTTTTTTTCTCGGCATCGGTTGGGGCAACTTTCGCAATGAGGTAAACATTTCCGTCATTCAATAACATTTGTTTTGTAATAATGTATTTCTGTTCTCCGAATGAAAGCGGGTATGTTTTTTTCCAAGATAATTTCATAGTCAAATCATAAACTGAAAGATTGATATTATCAGGCGTTCCTTTTGAATCGGCCGTGTTGGAATAAAGAAGAATTTTGCTTTTATCGGACGAAAGATTCAGGCGGTATGAATTTACCGTGTTTGAATTAGCAGGACTTTTTCCAGTGATTTCATCTAGCAATTCGAAGTCAGGGCTTAGTGTGCCATCTTCATTGAAGCTTGTGTAATAAATTGAGGTTTTGTAAGCATTCTTTTCATAGTTGGTAGCGAAGAGGTAAAGTTTTCCATCAACATATAAAATGTTTTTTAACCGTAGAGTGGTTTCGCCCATTGTGAGATTAAATTGTTTTGACCAAACCTGGTTGCAATTATTATCATACTTCTGAAGAAACAATTTCACCTTGGTAAACATGGTTGCATTCTTAGTCCCCATGTAACTTTCTAAATCAAAGAGGCGTCGGTCTTCATCAATTACACCCATTCCAATAAGCATGGTCATAGCCAGACCGGTTGCAGGATTATCCTGAAGCAACGCGCTCTGAGCATCATCTGCATCTACACCTTCCATACGAAGAACAAAAAATCCTTCAGCATCATTTCCGAGAACCACATTGGTTGCTCCGGAAAGATTAGTTGTCTTCATTTCATTTCCAAAAACAATAGTTGCATTTTGACCTATTGCTTTCAGGCCTGGAAGCATTAATAAAAAGAGAACTATTTTTTTCATAATTGATATTTGTTTTAATCGGGTGAAAATAACAGAACGATTATATTTAAGGGATATCTGGAATCATCTATTGATTTTTTATTACATGAATTATGAATGGCCATCACTACCATTTCACTCCAGCCTCTGTTGTTGGTTTCGATTGTGCACCTGAACTATTTGTTGTAGTTACGAAATAGAAATACATTTTTCCTTTTGATGCAGATGAATCTTTATATGAAAGATTTTTTTCTGAACCTTCAATTGTTCCGAGCAATTGCGGCTTCGCACCTTTTTCGTAACGATAAACATTGTAGTTCTTCAAGCCGGTTTCAAAAACTGCGCTCCATGAAATCAAAATTCCATCGCTTGCCGGAACTGCTGTTACTGTTGAAGGTGAAACGGTGAGTGGCAAAGGAATTTCAATCACAGAAGTGTAAACAAAATCTGATTT
>DMRR01000238.1:0-7458 GCA_003455275.1 Bacteroidota bacterium
CTCCCTTGCCATCATAACCATCGCGACAAAGTTTTGCAGCGAAGCGATTCCAGTTTTTTTTCTGTAAAATATTTTTCCATTCAGCAGGAGAAGAAGCAATTTCAAAATCAGCGGTAGGAATATTATTCGAACGATAAAAATTTTTCTGCGCTCCCTTGTCCTGAATCATCTGCAGAATTTTCGGAGAAGGAATTAATTTCTTTCCTTTCTTTTCCAACTCAAGCAATGCATCAATATAAATGTGTTCAATTTCATAAGTGAGCACATCGCATTTTTCTGCAAGCTGCATAAGTGGTGCTGCTTCAGAAATGCTTCCGACAATATGCTCATGCGCAATTACAGAAGCAGGACAATTTTTATCGGCGTCAACTATGATGCACTCAATATTGTAACGCAGCGCTTCTTCAATAAACATTCGGCCAAGTTGGCCGCCGCCGATAATACCAATCACTGGTTTGTGAGTCATGCGGGCGAAAATAATCTGAGTACATGTTCATTGGTTTATTAGTTCATTGGTGGAATGAGAAAAAGAATTTCCCCGGAGTTAACTTTCTTGTTATTTATTTCAATATACAAAAAGTATTAATCAAACGAAACATCTATCAAACCAATAAACGAATGAACCAATAAACCAATGAACAAGTATTCACGAATTCACCATCACACTTTTTACATTCACGAATTCGCGGATGCCATGCAAACTCAACTCGCGGCCATAACCTGATTTTTTTATTCCGCCGAAAGGCATTCTTTGATCTGATTTCATCAGCGTATTTACATACACCGAACCGCATTCAACTTGTTTCGCCAGGCTAATTCCGCGCGCGACATCCTTCGTCCACACTGAACCGCCGAGCCCGAATTGAGAATTGTTCGCGAGTCGAATGGCTTCTTCTTCGGTGGTGAAAGAAATAATAGCAGCCACCGGTCCAAAGAGTTCTTCATCGAATGCCGGCATTCCAGGTTTCACCTTTACCAGAATTGTTGGTTGAAAGAATGCAGCCTCACGACGGCCACCGCAAATAATCTGAGCTCCTTTATCAATAGATTTATTAACCTGCATTTCCAGTTCAACTGCCAGATCTTCCCGCGCCATCACTGACACCTGAGTTTTTTTATTGATCGGATTGCCCGATTGAAGTGAAAGAAATTTTTCTTTCAGCTTATCTGTGAATTCATCAACAATTTTTTCTGAAACAATAAACCTCTTAGCTGCAATGCAACTCTGCCCGTTGTTTCCAAGGCGAGAGCTTACCGCATTTTTAACGGCAAAATTTATTTCTGCATCATGCAATACAATAAAGGGATCGCTTCCGCCGAGCTCAAGCACGGTTTTCTTAATCTGTTTTCCGGCGAGTGATGCAACTGAACTTCCGGCATGTTCACTTCCGGTGAGCGAAATTCCTTTTACTAAATGATGAGAAATAATTTTTTCTACTGATGAAGAGTCAATCATCAAAGTTTGAAATACGGCCGGAGGAAATCCTGCTTCAGTAAATAATTCTTCAATTAAAACCGCACATTGCGGAACATTGGAGGCGTGTTTTAACAAACAAACATTTCCTGCCATGATTGCGGGAACGGCAAACCGAAGTACCTGCCAGTATGGAAAATTCCAGGGCATCACTCCGAGAATAACTCCCATGGGTTCATAATGGATAAAACTTTTTTCGGCTTCGGTCTCAATTGTTTCATCAGCTAAAAATTGTTCGGCATTTTCTCCATAATATTTACAGAGGCGCGAACACTTTTCAATTTCCAATCCTGATTCAATGAAAAGTTTTCCCATTTCAAGTGTTGCAATTCGCGAGAGTTCATCCTTTTTATCATGAAGAATTTCACTGAGCTTCAGCATTAAGATTTTTCTATTTTGGAATGAACTGTTTCGCCATGAACGAAAGGCTTCACCCGCATCTGAAATTTTTTTGTTCAACTCTTCAGGTGTAAGTGCAGAAAATTCAGCGAGGAGTTTTCCGTCAAATGGATTTATGCTGGATATCATTTTCTTTTTCTGTCTGCTTATTTTTTCAATTATCAGGCTCAAAAATATTTTTTGTACCGGAGTAAATTTTTACCGGAATGTGAATTAAAAAGTAGTCCGGAAGACAATAATATTCTTGAGTTGAAGTGTGCTTGCTTAGTCTGCAAGTCCATGCCGCCATGCATATCCCTGCCTGTTCCATGAATCAAAATAGTTTGGGTTTCGCATGAGTATCCATGAATCAGCATGATATGGATTTTCTTCTCTTACAAATTTAAAACGAAGGGCAGAGCGGTTTCCACGCGACCGATAACCCCACCACTCAGCATCCCGGTCAAAATAAACTTCATCAGGAGGACCATAGATTATATAGACCAAACCTTTATCTGTTTGCCATCCTTCCTGGTAGGTAGTGAAGAATTCATTCGCAAACTGAACCCGGGTGTAATAGCGGCGAATCATATCTTTTGCATGATCCATTGTTCCGCTTTTTTCCAGCCAGAAACTATCGACTCGTTCTTTCAGGTTTTTTTCATTGATGTAATCATATTCATCATTCTTGGTAATATATCTCAGGCATTTAGCCAGATTCTCCAAACTACTGACTGAGGGAAAATCATTTCTAACGCCAAGGAGACAAAAATTCTGAGAAGGGTTTTTTGATGAAACAATCCAGTAAAGACCTTCGTTGCTCAGGTTAAAATTTTCATTTGAAGTAATTACATAAACCGTATCTACCTTTTCAGGAAACTGCTGTGGCTGGTACGAAAAAAATGTTGGAGCCGCCAGGTGAAATGAAAATTTGTAAAATGAAATTCGGAAAGTATCAGTTCCGGTTTGATTTCTGAATTGAAAGATTGTGTTTTCATTAGCATAGGGAAGAATATATTTTTCGTTTGTCCCTGCAATCAAGGGATAAATTTTAGGCAAGGATCCATAACTGTTTTCGACTGGAATTATTTTCTGTATCGATTTGAGTGATGAAGTTTCAACCAGAGTGAAATGAATGATTTCGTTTTCACCTGATTTTAAAGAAATAGGAATTTCAAAATGATAAGATAAAAATGAAGGGCTAATGCTGATAGTTTTTTCAGAGCTGTCTTTGGCATACAAATTTTGTATGCCGGCGTAAAACTTCAGGCTGGCAACAAAAGTTAATTTCTTCAACTGAAAATTATTCTGAGCGGCCGGTACATCGATTACAAGGGTTACTGAGTCTGCTGAAACCGGAAACACTGCAGTATGAGCAAACAATAAAGTTTGTATCGGATTGTATTGAGCTGCTAGATCCAGATGGCGTAAATCATAAATCGGCTTGCACGAATAACAAGCTATGATGAAAAGAAAAAATGAAAGAAAATTTTTAAGAAAAAAAATCGCCCTTACCATGAATGATAAGGGCGAATGTAAATGATTCACAAAAGTTAAATAGACCGATCACTAATCTTCACTGTCATTTTCTTTTCCATTGTCATATAAATCTTTGAACTGATTAAATGCAGGGCCAACTTTTTTCTCCAGATCATCCCATTTTGCAGTCTGTGACATTGCCTGAATCTGATAGAAAACAACAATAGCTTCATTAATATCTCGCTGATAAAATCCTTGTAAGTGATCAGACAGGCTGGTGAAATACAAAATATTTTTATAGTAAATATTGAAAAGTTTTTCGGCAATTGCTTTCGCTTTATCGGATGCACCAGCTTTCAGATATGAATTAGCAATGGGCAAAACTGATGAGGTGAGCGGTATGTTTTTTTCAGGAAGAGCTTTCATTGAGTAATCAAGTACTTCAATTGCTTTTGCTGTATCGCCTTCTTCAATCAATTTAGAAGAAAGCCTTGCGAAATTGCTTCGGAGGTTTGTAACCATTCGAAGAATATTCTCATCAAGATAAACATCATACTTATCTACTCCTCCCCACTGGAATTTGTGCATGATATTATCATACATGATATCCGTCCGAACAGAACCCGGCAATCCGTCTTTGTCTTTATCCTCGCGTTTCACAGGAGTAAGGCGATAGATCAAACCATATTGCTGCATATAATCTGAAAGCCCAAGAAAATTATCCTGACTGGAAGAAATAGCAAAACACACTGGTCTTTTCCAATTGGTAGTTGCAATGATGTCAAGCACCATCAAATCAGGTTTCATCAAGGATGATTTATTAAGCGTCCATTCAATTTTAGATGGGATTTTTGCGGAGTCTTTTAGCTGAACAACATTGTTCTTTAACACATATTCTTTGTCAACCGGTATCGATAGTTTTTTTGTAGGAAGGAAATTTTCGGATTCGCCATCGCCATAAGTTCCTTTTTTAGAAGGGTCGCACATGAATCGAATGACCTGTTTTGCATCATAATACTGATTGGGGTCAACATCGGTGTTGGGATTATAGCGTGTGATATCGTGATTAGATCCGCGATAAACTTCTGAAGCGATATCAATTGGCAGTGGATCGCTTTCATTAATTTTTCTTTTCAAATTATCAATATACCAGTCCACGCCAAGTAAACTGAGATTGATGATCCGTACATCTGGTCGAATACCTTCAGTCTCCTGTGCATACCAGAGCGGGTAAGTATCGTTATCTCCTTGAGTAAACAGAATTGCATTTTTTGGACAACTCTCTAAATAATTTATTCCCATGTCGCGGGCAGTATAACGATTGCTTCTGTTATGATCATCCCATCCTTGCGCTCCCATAATTGCAGGCGCAGACACGCAAATAATAAACCCGGCGAGTGCTGCCATTTTTGGACTCATTCTCTTTTTCATAAATTCGTAAACAGCCATTACGCCAAATCCAATCCAAATACAAAATGCATAGAAACTTCCTGCATAAGCGTAATCACGCTCGCGCGGCTGAAGAGGTGTTTGATTCAGATAAAGCACTATCGCCAGCCCTGTAAAGAAAAACAGAAGCATTACTACACTCGCATCATGTTTATCTCTTTTGAAATGAAAAAACATTCCTATTAAACCAATGATTAGCGGAATGAAATAAAACTTGTTTCTCGCTTTGTTATCTGCCAGGTAATCCGGTAAATCTTTTTGCGGGCCAAGCATCGCTTCATCTACCGGCGTTATTCCGCTCATCCAGTTTCCATGCTCATAATCATTATTCAAACCCTGCATATCATTTTGCCTTCCTGCAAAATTCCACATGAAATATCTCCAATACATATAATAACATTGGTAGGAAAAAAAGAATCCCATGTTATCGCTGAAATTCGGTTTGTCATTATCACCCAGATTCAGCCACTCTTTATAAAAACTTACATGTGAAGGATCATCATTATCGAATATGCGGGGGAAAATTGTTTCATCGGCGGGGTCATAATTGATGATTGGCTTGCGGCCCAGCTCTTCATATTTCTTATCGCCTTTCCAGTATTTCATTTCACCACTCTTCCAGTCAATCTGATCTTGTCTTGTAATTTTTGCAGTGAAATATTGCCCGTAAAAAAGCGGGCGGTCACCATATTGTTCACGATCCAGATAAGAAACCAGGTTCAGAAAATTGCTTGGGCGGCTCATGTTAATGCTGGGATTTGCATTGGCCCGAATGAGAACCATGGTATAAGATGAATAACCAATAATTATCACGATCACAGTCATTACTGCTGTGTGCAGCCATGGAAGAGCTTTTTGTTTTGAATATCTGTAGGTGAAAAATAAAATGGCAGCGATAATGATGAACCACACTATGATTCCTGTATTGAATGGAAGGTTAAGCGTGTTTACAAAAAAGATGTCGAAGTCAGTACCGATGTCAGGTATTCCTGGAATAATTCCATATTGAACAAATCCAAGAATGCCGCATGAAATCAAAAATGTTTTTAGTATTCCCCAGTTGTTAACTGTTTTTGCTTTGCGGAAATACACAACAAAAACAAGAGCAGGAATTGTAAGAAGATTTAGTAAGTGAACACCAATGGAAAGTCCCATCATGTAACCAATAAAAACAATCCACCGGTCGGCGTATTTTTCATCGGCTACATTATCCCACTTGAAAATCGCCCAAGTAACAAGCGCTGTGAAAAAAGCAGAAGAAGCATATACCTCACCTTCTACCGCAGAGAACCAATTTGAATCTGTGAAAGTGCAAGCCATTGCCCCTACAAAACCTGAAGCAACAACAGCAATAATTTGGTCAAAACTCATATCACTTTCTTTTGCAGTTGTCAGTTTGCGAGCCATAGCTGTAATGGTCCAGAATAAAAACAATCCTGTCAGACCACCCATAATGTTGCTCATTATATTCACACAGAAGGCAACATGATCTGGGCCGCTTGCGAATAGAGTAAACAACCTTGCAATCATGAGAAACAATGGTGCACCAGGCGAGTGGGCAACCTGTAACTTATATGCACAACTCACGAATTCACCGCAGTCCCAAAAGCTACCAGTAGGTTCGGCAGTTAAATAATAAACAAGAAATGAAAGTAAAAACACCAGCCATCCTACGGCGTTGTTTATCTTATTGTATAGCGTCATATTGATTTTTGAAAGTGGTCAAACTTAATCGAAGAGTATTTATTGTTCAAAGAGGAAATTTTATTTCCCTGCTTTATAACTTGAAGTGTTTAGTCAGAAAAATTTTTTTCATGAAATCAATTCTAATAAAAATTAAGATGTAACAATTCGTGCATCTGCGGAAATGAAACTTAAAATTCATCTCCACTTTTCTCCCTCTGAAACCACTACAGAAAATATTTTCCCACTGAAAAAATTTTTATCAAAATTTCATTGAATTTCTATTGATAATTTTCAAGGAATCTTGTTTTATGAATTTGAAAATTCCTATCAACAATCAAATTGTTTAAATCATAAAGTGCTGAAATTCAAAATATAAATTCATATTTTTATTTGACTTGTAGTAAATAGTAGAAAAAAGTGGTGAAATGTGGAGTATGTGATTATTTTTGACCTCGTTCAATTAATTCATGAGCCAAACACAGCTAATAGGGGAATACGAAATCTATATAGATGCCAAGGGCAGAGTAATGATTCCTGCTGCTCTAAAGCGTCAACTGCCTGCTGCCGCTCATGATAAGCTGGTTATAAATCGCGGTGTTGAGAAATGCTTGTCACTCTATCCATTTAATGAATGGCAACTCATTTCACATGAAATGAACAAGCTGAATCTTTATGTGAAAGACAATCGAGACTTCGCCCGTTATTTCTTCCGCGGTGCAACAGAACTTCAACTGGATGCAAGCAACCGCATTCTCATTCCAAAACCCCTTCTTGAGTATGCAGGTATTGAAAAAGAAATTGTGTTGTTCGCTTACAG
Organism: Bacteroidota bacterium; assembly: GCA_003455275.1. Taxonomy (GTDB): domain Bacteria; phylum Bacteroidota; class Bacteroidia; order Chitinophagales; family UBA10324; genus CAXBPY01. The sequence continues at coordinate 7,284 of DMRR01000238.1, forward strand.
TAATCGGATTGAAGTATGGAGTAAGAAGCAATATCATCAGCAAATGGATGAAGAGCCGCGCGACTTTGTAAAACTTTCAGAACAGGTAATGGGAAAAGTGAATGGCAACATCAATCTATCATAAACCGGTTATGCTGAACGAGTGTATGGAAGCATTGAACATTAAGCCAAATGG
>DMRR01000238.1:7841-8348 GCA_003455275.1 Bacteroidota bacterium
CAAAATGTTCCGGCTGACGATCGGCTCATTTTCAGTTATTCGAATTTCAGAGAGATCCGTCGTTTCTTAAAGTACTATGATACCGATGTATCCAATGGATCCAATGGATACGATGGAATATTGGCAGACCTTGGCATCTCTTCTTATCAGATTGACACAGCAGAGCGCGGTTTTTCTATTCGGTGGGAAGGAAACCTGGATATGCGTATGAATGCTCAGTCAGAAATAACAGCTGCTGACATCGTCAATTCTTATTCTCAGGAAAAGCTACAGAAGGTTTTCAGTGAGTTTGGCGAAGTGCGCAATTCAAAAACGCTCGCCGAGAAAATTATTAATGAAAGAACTACTTCTCCATTCTCAACCACAACAGAATTTATATCACGAATTGAGAGCTGTATCCGCGGAAATCGCTTGCGTTACCTCGCGCAGGTATTTCAGGCGTTGCGAATGGAGGTTAACCAGGAACTGCAATCGCTTGAAGAATTATTGAAACAAAGCCCGGATGTG
>DMRR01000156.1 GCA_003455275.1 Bacteroidota bacterium
ATTCATTTCGGCTTCCGCTGAGTGGAGTGCTTTCCATGCTTCCTTCAAAATACAAGCGAGTGGCGGCGTTGCTCAATTATTCTGACAGAAACTATTTGCCCGCGCACATTTTTTCTCAGGAACAATACTTTTTTTCTTCGAATGAAATTACTGAACTGTTGATTGAGAATCCTTCGGATGAATATCGAATAGCAGTTGATGTTTCTACTCTCAACAGAAAACTTTCTGCCAAGGAATCACAAGCGCTTTTCGATTTGAAATATTATTTGAAAGATGATTTACTCGTAAAAGTTGATCGTGCCAGCATGAAGTATTCGCTTGAAGTGCGCACCCCGTTTCTAGATTACAGGGTGGTGGAATTTGCCATGAACCTCGATGAAAATCTGAAACTGAAAAAAGATGTTTCAAAATTTCTCCTGAAAGAATTGCTCTTCGATTATGTGCCGCGCGAATATTTCAATCGCCCGAAACAAGGATTTGCCATACCGCTGAAACACTGGCTTAAAAAGGAATTGAAGCACCTCGTTGATTTTTATCTTTCTGATGAAATGATTCAGAAGCATGGTCTGGTAAATCTTTCAGTCATCAAGAAACTTTTGAAAAGATTTGCTGCCGGAGAAGAATTTCTCTATAACCGAATCTGGAACCTGGTGATACTTCATCAGTGGATGGAGATGGAATTAAAGAATTAAGTTGTCGTAAACACTCAACAAAAGACTGTTTCGATTTCATACTTTGTTCTTCATACTTTATTTCAAAAATTATTTTTGACCCAACATGTTCAATCAACTTCCACAGATAAGTATTGTAGTTCCGCTTTATAATGAAGAGGCCGGATTTCATTTATTGATTGAGCGACTCAATCTGCTGATAAAAAATTCTCCGCTTACAATTGAAGTTGTGTTGGTAAACGATGGCAGCCGCGACAAAACTCCGCTGCTGATGAATGAACTCGCGCTCACCGACTCACACTACCAATGTGTTTTCCTCGCGCGCAATCACGGGCACCAGCTTGCGCTCACTGCAGGGCTTGCTCAGGTGAGTTGCACCGATGCAGTGTTTGTGATTGATGGCGACTTGCAAGACCCGCCCGAACTTCTCGGAAGATTTTATGAAAAATATAAAGAAGGTTATGAAGTGGTGTATGGCGTGCGTCGGAAGCGAAAAGAAGGCATGGTAAAAAAATTTGCTTACTGGGCTTACTACCGCGTATTGAAAAATATTTCTACCATAGATATTCCTCTCGACAGCGGCGACTTCGCTATGTTCAGCCGCAGGGTGGTTGATCATTTGAACTCCATGCCGGAGCGCAGCCGCTTCATTCGCGGAATGCGCACATGGATTGGGTTCAGACAAACCGGAGTAGAATATGAGAGGGACGCGCGCGCAGCAGGTGAAGCGAAATACACTTTCAAAATGCTTTTCAACCTTGCTTACAATGGCATCTTCAACTTCAGTGAATTTCCAATTAAGTTCATTACAAGACTCGGCATGCTAACCATGCTCGGTGCATTTTTGTTTTTCATTTATGTGCTGGTGAAAATGTATCTCATTGGAGGCGTGCCTCCCGGTTATGCTTCACTCTTTCTGGCGATTTCGATTTTCAGCGGTGTGCAATTGCTCGCGCTCGGATTGATTGGTGAGTATGTGCTTCGCATATATGATCAGGTGCGCAACCGTCCGCTTTTTGTAATTGATAAAGTGATTAAGAATAAAGAATTGCAAAAGCGTGGACAGTAATTATTACATCGAGTATTTCACGCTTGAGCGAAATCACTGGTGGTTCAAAGCGCGGTTAAATATTCTTCGCTCGCAGGTTTCAACTTTCAGTTTATCACCCGACGCAAAAATTCTGAACATCGGAATTGCTACCGGCGCTACTTCTGAAATGCTTGAAGCATTTGGCAAAGTGAAAAGCTCAGAGTATGACAAAGCGTGTTTTGATTTTGTGAAAGAAAAACTTCCGCAGCTTGATATTGACAACGGGTCCATTCTCGAACTTCCTTATGCCGACAACTCGTACGATTTGGTTTGCGCATTCGATGTGATAGAGCATGTGGAAAATGATGCGCTTGCAGTGAGTGAAATGCTTCGCGTGTGTAAGCCGGGCGGCTGTGTGTTTGTAACTGTTCCTGCTTTTGAATTTTTATGGAGCGAACACGATGAGGTGAATCATCATTTCCGGCGCTATACAAAACGACAACTGAAAAAACTTTTCAAAGAAAAATCTGAAATCAAGTTCAGTTCTTACTTCAACTTTCTTTTGTTCTCACCCATCGCGGGCTTCCGGATTTTATCGCGGCTTCTTCCGAAAAAATTTTTCAGAAAAAAAAATGAAGCCGGCTCTGACTTCAGTGTGTATCAGCCGGGCTTTACACAGAGTTTGTTTTACAGAATAATGCTAAGCGAAAATATTTTGCTGAAGAGAAAAATCGGATTGCCTTTCGGTGTTTCGATTATGATTGCGGCGAAAAAGGTAGCGAGGTAGAAAAAATATTTTCAATTCGTTTCTAAAATCATGGGCGGTACATAATCGCTTCCCGGCGAGGAGCCGTTAAGTTTGGAAACATGAACACACGCTCACAAATCAGTAATTATATCGCCAGCCAGCCTGAACCAAAGAAGAGTGATATGCTTGCGCTTAACAAGCTCGCCCTTACGGTGTCACCAAAGTGCAAGCTCTGGTTTCTAGATGGCAAGGATGAGAAAGGTAAAGTTGTGACTAATCCAAACATCGGCTATGGCTCTTACCTAATTAAATATGCTGATGGAAAAACCCGTGAGTTTTACCAGGTAGGTTTCAGCATTAATACTTCTGGTATATCAGTTTACATCATGGGGATAAAAGACAAAAAATATTTATCTGATACTTATACAAATAAAATTGGTAAAGCGAGCGTAACCGGTTATTGCATAAGATTCAAAACTTTGAAAGACATCAACACACAGGTTCTCGCAGCAGCCATGCGTGATGGATTTGAAGCAAAGCAGTAAGTCATACTTTTACTCTATTGAATTTATTAATCATGAGTAAAAAATCTTCTGCCTTTCACGAACAGGAAATTAAGAATAGCGGGTTCAGTAATAACTCAAACCGCAACCGTGCAATCAATGAGAATGGAGAGTTCAATGTCCGCAACATTGGTCTGCCGTTCTTTCGTCCATACGAAATATATAATCACCTCATCACCATGCCATGGCTGCGGTTCACACTTATGGTAGTACTCGGATTTTTTGTAATCAATTTTCTTTTCGCTTCAGTCTATTTCGTGATTGGTCCAGGCCATTTCCCGGGAATGGATGCTTCTACAACTTTTAATAATTTTTTAGATGCATTTTTTTTCAGTGCACAAACACTCACTACCGTTGGTTATGGCAGAATCAGCCCCATAGGATTCTGGGCTAGTTCAGTTGCTGCACTCGAATCATTATTCGGATTACTTTCATTCGCGCTTGCTACCGGATTACTCTATGGCAGATTCAGCCGGCCGCAGGCAAAGATTCTGCATAGCGCCATTGCACTGATGGCTCCTTACAAAGTGACGCAGCGCGGTTTTATGTTTCGTATCGCCAATATGCGGCGCAATATTCTTAATGAGGTTGAAGCCTCCGTTACAATTTCTTATATGAATGAAGAACCGAATGGTCCGATTCGCAGGTTTTATCCTCTGGAGCTGGAGATTAAAATGATTCGCTTCTTCCCACTGACTTGGACAATTGTTCATCCTGTTGATGAAAAAAGCCCGGTATATGGTTGGACAAAGGAAGACTTTAAAAAAGCAGATGTTGAGATTCTTGTTTCTCTTAAAGCATATGACGAAACATTTTCTCAAAATGTACACACCCGTTTCTCTTACCGATATGACGAAATAATATGGGGAGCAAAATTTATCCGAAACTTCGAACAGCATTCTTCAGGCTTCACTCATCATTACCTTGACCGAATTTCAGATTTCGAACATGCTCAGTTACCTGAACTTGTTTCTTCTGATGTTTTAGAAACAGAAAGACCTCTCTGAAAAAAATCAAAGAGGTCTTATATGAATTAGTTAAACTACTTACTGACGATGAATCTGCTTCTGAAAATATTTACGCCGTCATTCACTTCCACGAGATAAACTCCATCAGCAAAATTTTTCACATCAACTGTTGAAGAAGTTCCGCTGAACTTTCCGGTAAATAAAATTCTTCCTGCCGCATCATAAATTTTCAATTGAGCATTGCGAACATTTTCTTTTGAGGAAATAGTCAACACATCATTTGCAGGTGAAGGATAAACAGTGAGATTGTTGGAAGAAGAAATTTCGTTGATGCCGCCCCAAATCACAGAAGAAGAACCACTGTTAGTATTCACATCAATAAAATTTTGAATGTAACCTGAAGTGCCGAACATATTATTGGTCATCACTTTTACGCTTTGTAAGATATTCATGTCTATCACTCCGTCATTACCCGCAAATCCAAAAGTAATTTTTGCAATTTCTCCAAAACCATTTTTAGTAATATGATTTGTTCTAGCAAGAGCTATTGTGAGGAAGCCGTTTACCTCATCATTATGATAGAAAGAAATTAAATTGGGATTACCAGTTGTATCTAGCCAAGAACCAGAAAAATCTATCATGATAGAACTTCCTTCAATTAAGCTGGGGTCATATTGAATAGTAAGTGATATTCCGTAAATATTATTTGCCGGAGTTGAGTTGGTTCCAAGATTTACAGTTGCAACTCCTGTATCATTCCAACCATCATAAATTGAAGAACTAAATGATATTCCCAAATGTGGCGCACTTGCAGGCACCAACTGCATTTGCGATTCCACATTGTGCGGATGCGAAACCATTCCGAAATTTTGTGTTACTGCCTGAACATCCAAATCATTAATCACTCCATCGCCGTTGCAGTCAGCATTTTTCAGATTCACCATATCGTTCAAATACATGTTACCCGTGAATGTGCTTGCATGTGTTCCCCAATCATCGCAATCCTGCGAAGTGAAATTGGTAGTTGCTCCGGTGCGCACTGTTCCTGTATCTCCGTAGTAAAGTGCAATGGCAAGAATGTCGTCGCCATCCACATTGCCGCTTCGGTTTGCATCACCGGGCCATACACTGCAATCCACTACATTGGTAATTACAGCAAGTGTATCAGTGTTTGTTCCGTCAGTGTAAATCACTGAGCCGATATACAAGCCCGGAGTTGAGAAGATGTGCCACGGCACCATGTCAGTGCTTGTGTTTGCAATACCGGAAGAAGGATCTCCGAAATTCCACAGCACATTTGTTACTCCTGAAAAGTTGTAATAGAAATGAGTGGTATCGCCAGCACAAGGGTTTGCCATGTAACTGATAGAAGCACTCATGCAGTTAGTGCTGACATTTATTATCTGCGATGTTGTGTCGCTCTGTGTTCCGTCTGAAATGATAAGTGTTACTGTAAAATTTCCAGTGGAAGAATAATAGTGATATGGGTTCAAGAGATTACTTGTATCAGCGCTTCCGGAAGATGGTTCACCAAAAGTCCATTGGTAGGAAAGATTATTTCCAATGGATTGGCTAATGAAACTGAAACTCATGGAGCCACCACACTGCGCATTGAATGCAGCTCCGAAACAATTTGCGCTTATTGTAATCACTTGTGTTTCAAATGCCCACTCCGCACCGATGTTGTCGAAGTGAGTGACATAATAAGTTCCGGGAGTTGTGTAGATATGAAAAACAGTATCATCAAAAGCCATGTTCGGATTTCCGCTTGTGGTATCGCCGAAATCCCAACTGTGAACTGCACTTAAATCAAGAGCATAAAACCAAACTGTATCACCCGCACAAGCATTGCTGTGAGTGTAGTTAGCATAGCAAGCTTTTGATTGCTGATTGATTCCTGCAACAAAAAGAACTGAAAGTAGAATTTTAATGTAAAAGCTTTTCATAAAAAAATGTTTGTTCAAACTTAACAGCATGATAAAAGAAATTGATTTTTTATAATCCAATTTTCTTACACCCTCACAAAAAAATCTTTGATCAACACTTGAATAAACTAAAAAATATAAAAGAATTTCAAACAGTAAATGATAGTACATTTGGGAACCCTTTAAGAAATAAATCGTAAAGCCGATCGTTATAGAAAACCTCTACAAGTAAATTTTTCTTTTTCCTTGTTACAAAAGCTGCCAATTAAAATTTTTATCTGGCTGAGTTTTCTTCCGGCTTCATCGTTTGCACAGCGATACAATTTCGGAACATGGCTCGGAGGCAGTACTTATTTCGGCGACTTAAACACAAACACCAGTTTTAAATACACACGACCTGCTGGCGGTCTTTATGTCCGTTACAATTTCGACACACGGATTTGCGCTAAAGCCTCTTTCTCCTATGGTGGAGTTAAGGGAATGGATTCTGCTTCTGATAATTATTATCAGCAACAACGCAACCTCAGTTTCTATTCAAGCATTTGGGAAATTTCAGCACAGGGAGAATTCAACTTTATGGATTACTCTTCTTCAAAATCAAATATGTTTTATACTCCCTATTTTTTACTTGGCGCCGGAATATTTGGTTTTGACCCACATGCAGTTTATGGAAATGCTTCCTATCGTCTTCAGCCAATTGGAACTGAAGGGCAAGGCTACCCCGAATATCCAACTGCTGCCAAATACAAACTCACAAAACCATTCATAGTTGTTGGAGGCGGATTCAAACTTCGTGTGACCAAAACTTTCAGCATGTTTGGCGAAGCAGCAGTAAGAAAAACTTATACGGATTACCTTGATGATGATGGTGGTTTATATCCCGACCATCTTGTACTATATAATGAAGCCGGACCACTTGCAGTAAATCTTTCTGACCGCTCATTAGAACTTGGCGGGCAACCTGTAGGAGCTGCCGGAAAATATCGTGCTGATAACAAGCGCGACGATTATTTCTTTTTCGGAATCGGAGTTTCTTATACAATCAATACTTACAAGTGTCCGTTCCTTTACAAGGATGATTATTAGAGAAAGAATTTTCTTTCCACAACTCTCTCACGCTTCTTTGACGCACTCGTTTCATTTTTACATTTGCGCGGCTCTTGAAAATCAGCCAAACCTACATTGAAAATACCTGCAGTTTTATTGCTTGAAGATGGAACCGCCTTCCATGGATTTGCAGGCGGAAAAATAGGAACCGCCACCGGAGAAATTTGTTTCAATACAGGAATGACCGGCTACCAGGAAATTTTTACTGACCCAAGTTACTTCGGACAAATATTAGTTGCCACACACGAACACATCGGCAACTACGGAATTCGTGAGAGTGATGTAGAAAGCGAGAGCATAAAGATTGCAGGACTCGTTTGCCGCAGTTTTAATATCAACTACTCTCGCAAACTCGCTGACAAAAACATTGAAGAATATTTTCTCGAACAAAATAAAGTTGCCATCACCGGGGTAGATACAAGAGCAGTTGTTCGCCACATCCGCAGCAAGGGCGCAATGAATTGCATCATCAGCAGCGAAACAACTGACATTGAAGTTCTGAAAAAGAAACTGAATGAAGTTCCTTCAATGGCAGGTTTGGAATTGAGTTCGCAGGTGAGCACAAAAACTGCTTACACCGTTGGTGACGAAAACGCTCCGCTGAAAGTTGCTGTGCTGGATTTGGGAGTGAAGAAAAATATTATCCGCTGCATGAATGAGCGTGGAATTTTTGTGAAAGTGTTTCCTGCAAAAACTTCGTTGAAGGAAATGAGCGCCTTCAATCCTGACGGATATTTTATTTCAAA
>DMRR01000202.1 GCA_003455275.1 Bacteroidota bacterium
GGTCAATTAATAAATCCGCATTTGAATTTGCAGTGAGCAGTTCGAGTTCAAAAACATTTTGATTCGCCGCAATCACCTCCAATGCCTGCGTTCCAATGGAGCCCGTGGACCCGAGAATAGCTACTGTGCGTTTTTCCTTATCCAATTTTAAAAAGGATTACTGAATTTCTATTTTAACAGTATTGGTGAATCGTGAATATCCGTCAGTGCCATCTACTTTTATGTTTTTAAAAATAAAAGAGTCTCCGGGCTTTGCGGCTTGCATCTGATTTCGAAGATCGGTTCCAAAAATATTTTTTGAGACATGATACATTTTGGAATTACCATCCGGAGGAAGATACTGAACATCATAGTCACCAAGGAACCAGCTGCTGTAAACCGGAAAAGACGGAACATAAACTCCAAGGTTATACATTTTCAAAAACTCTTCGCGGGTCATTTTGCCATTAACGATTGTATCGCCGATATAAGCAGTTGGGTCAGGTAACTGAAGGATATAGAAATCTTTTTGCCACAGAATGGAATCTTTTCCATTAACTAAATAATGAACGCTGATCCATGTGCGGTGATTATTCATACCGCCGGTAAAGTGAACGGAATATTCGAGTGCAGCTTTTGATTTATCCTTCATTGTGTCAAGTTGAAACTGCAAGCTATTTTTAGTGAAATGTTTCTGAACGGACCCATTCTCGGCCAGCAGGTCAATTGAAAAAGGATCTAAATTGGTCGTATACACATGAACATTTACCCCTGTGCCTCCAAAAAAAAATGGCTGATCAGTCACTACCGTAACTGATTGCGAAATTGATCTCTGAAAAATCAGCAGAAAAAGAATGATGAATTTAAATTTCATGAAGAAGAATAAATCTTATCGGCAAATATGCGTTCAATCATTTTTAATTTTGAATAAGCAAGTAATTGATATTTGAATTCGAAATGAGAAAATTATTTTCCGGAATGTTCATGATACTGGTTTTTGTTTCATGTCACCGCAAGCAGATGATACAAACCAGCGGAATCAGCGCTGCTGGAAAAGATGACTTAACTGCAGCCTCTCCCAACTCCTGTGTTGTGGTGGCTGATGTTTTATCGATTTCTCCGGCTGACAGCACACTAACCGATTCATGGTGCGCTTTATTTCCATGCGAAGCAGTTATCAAGGTTTCAGAAATAAAACAATGCGGCAGTGCTTCCACCGGAGTAATAGACACGGACGCAGGAATCGAAGTTCATTTTGTTTTCACAACTGCTCCGTCAGAAAAAGTTGGCTCGGGTGTGCCGCTTTATCTTCCAGGATTAAAGGAAGGTGACCGCATTCTTACAACCCTTCATATCCATCCTTCGCTTGGCGGAGGAGTGGAATATTCAGTTTACAGTTACAAGATTTTGCAATAAATATTTTTTAGTTTCAGGTGAAGATTTACTTGGGTATTTTTTCGATTGAAATTTTCAATCCAATATTTATCGTAACGCATTCAAATTGCAGGCAAATCAAATTTGAAAACATTATCAATCTTTTTTGAGTAATACGCTTTCAGCAGAAGCCAATCAATAAATTAATTGTTCAACAAATTCCAGATCATTTCTTTCATCTTATCAATTCCGGTGCTTTTCCATGAAGAAATAAATACATGAGGAATTTTTTTTGGCAATTCTTTTTTAATAAGTTTTTGCAATTCACCGTCTGCCATATCGCATTTTGTAATAACTAGCAAGCGCGGCTTGTGCAGCAATTCAGGGTTATAAAGTTCCAGTTCGTTGAGCAGAATTTCATATTCGTTTTTGATGTTGTTACAATCAACCGGAATTAAAAACAAAAGCATTGAATTCCGCTCTATGTGTCTGAGAAATCGATGTCCTAAACCTTTTCCTTCATGAGCGCCTTCAATAATTCCGGGAAGATCAGCCATCACAAATGATTTATCATCTTTATAAGATACAATTCCAAGATTTGGAACCAGCGTTGTGAAAGGATAATTCGCTATCTCAGGCTTGGCGGCACTCACAACAGAGAGAAGTGTACTCTTACCTGCATTCGGGAAACCTACCAATCCAACATCAGCAAGTAATTTTAATTCAAGAATTTTCCAGCCCTCTTCAAGTGGCTCACCAGGCTGAGCATAGCGTGGAGTCTGATTTGTAGGGCTTTTGAAATTATAATTTCCCAAACCACCGCGCCCGCCTTTCACCAGAATTTTTTCTTCGCCATCATTTGTTATTTCGAAAAGCACTTCATCGTGTTCAGCATCCTTAGCCACCGTTCCTAATGGAACTTCAAGAATAATATCCTTGCCGCTGGCACCTGTTCTTCTTGCACTGCCTCCATTCTCTCCGTTTTCTGCATGAATATGTTTTCGGTACTTAAGATGAAGTAAGGTCCAGAGTTGAGAATTGCCTCGAAGAATAATATGCGCACCGCGGCCTCCGTCTCCTCCATCGGGTCCACCTTTGGCTGTAAGTTTATCTTGACGGAAACCCACCTTGCCTGCACCACCAGCGCCGCTGCGGCAAAAAATTTTTACATAGTCAACAAAATTGCTGCCTTCCAAATCAGATTAAGCAAGTTGGTTAATTTCTTCACAGAGCTTGTTGAATATTTCATCAACTGACCCAACACCATTAATCTCTACAAATTTTTTCTGCTTGTCATAAAATGATTTGAGTGGTGAGGTTTGTTCACTGTAAACATGAAGCCGGTGACGAACTACTTCTTCATTAGCATCATCAGTTCTTCCGCTGGTTTGTCCTCGTTTTATCAGGCGGCGGACAAGTTCATTTTCATCTACTTCAAGAGATAGAACAATAGTGACCGGTGTACGGCGGTTATCTAAAAAATGATCAAGGGCTTCAGCCTGTGGAACTGTTCTGGGAAACCCATCGAAAATAATTCCGCGTGTAAGCTCTGTTGTATGTTCATATACAAACCCTGCCAGCATTCGAATGGTTACATCATCGGGAACCAGTACTCCTTTATCAAGATAACTTTTTGCTTCCAAGCCAAGTGGAGTTTGGTGAGCAATTTCACTTCTGAAAATATCACCGGTACTTATATGGAGCAGGTTAAATTGATCCTTAAGCATTGCTGCCTGAGTTCCTTTTCCGCTGCCCGGCGGTCCAAATAAAATTATGTTAAGCATTAGTGATTACTGGTGGTGCGCAAATGTGATTACACAATCTGAATATTCAAACGAACGCTATGATTTTTAAAGCATTGAATAAATTTTATATGCAAAACCTGTAACTATGTTCGATTTTGCCATTATTTTTTCAATGATTTCAATCATCAAAAAAATAGTCAGTTGTAGTGTTATCATTGCAAAAACTATAGATGGATTTGAAAGAAGATGAAATTAGTTTCACCCATGCAATACAATTTAGAATTTTGGTTCGTTTAATTCAAAACCAATCACCAACCCCGACTTAATGATAATTCACGAAGAAAATTTCCAGTGCAGAAAGGTTTCGTTTACCCATGGCTCAAATGAGTTTTATACTGTGGTAAAAAACCGTGTTCATGAATATTTTACTTCAAAAAAAATTTCAACCCATTTCGATTATCGAATGGTCCTTAAGACGATAATTATTCTATCAGTTTATTTCGGGAGCTATGCAATTTTGTTTACTGGTTGGCTATCTCCCTGGCAAATGTGGGGCATTTGCCTTCTTATAGGAATTTGTACGGCCGGTCTTGGATTTTCTGTAGCTCATGATGCCATACATGGTGCCTATTCATCTAATCCAAGGGTAAACGAATTGATTGGCTTTACAATGAATCTGATTGGCGGAAATAAATATGTGTGGAGTATTACTCACAATATCATTCATCATACCTATACCAACATTCACGGGATTGATGAAGACCTCGAAGTTTTTCCTGCCGCAATCAGAATGAGCAAAAACATGAAGAGAACTCCGATTCATCGCATTCAGCATATCACCGCATTTTTTCTTTATGGCTTTGCAGTTATTTTTTGGGTACTGATTAAGGACTTCAAAAAAATTTCTCAGAAAAATATAGGCCCTTATAAGGTTAAGAAACATCCAAGAAAAGAACTTATCTTATTGTTCATTTCTAAAATTATTTACTACACCTATATCTTTTTTATTCCATTGTATTTTCTTCAATTGGCCTGGTGGCAATTTTTAATCGGTTACCTCACAGTTTATTTAACTGCAGGAATGATTCTGGGTGTGGTATTTCAACTTGCTCATGTAGTTGAAGATTTGGATACTCCAGTCCCTACTGAAGAAGGAGTGATTGATAATAACTGGGCTATTCATCAAATGCATACCACGGCAAACTTTGCGATGAATAACCGCATAGTTAATTGGTTTGTTGGCGGGTTAAATTTTCAGGTAGAACATCACCTTTTTCCTAAGGTTTGCCATATTCATTATCCGGCAATAAGTAAAATTGTTCAACAGACCGCTCATGAGTTTAATGTTCCATACCACTATCATCCAACTTTATCAAGAGCAATAAACTCTCACTATAAAACGCTGCGCCAGCTGGGCAGGGCCTGATTATCTATCTCTTTTTTTATAATTGAAAACCGCTTGCAAAAATTCTTCGCAACCGAAGAAGTTATGCGAAATGTGTTTTTACATTTATAGAATCAAACAAAAACATTACAGTTATGAAGAAAAAAATTTTTGCGGCACTCATTACTCTTATTTGCGGATACCGGTCCATTGCTCAGTTACCATTCACCCAATCAACTGTTATATCAGGGTTGAATATGCCTGTAGCATTTGCCATTGCTCCTAATGATGGGAGATTTTTTGTTACGCTTAAAGCGGGAACAATAGTGGTTTACGCTTCAACCGGATCATTGATTGGAACATTTTATAGTTTGAATGATTCGACTTATAACAATTTTGAAAGAGGGTTGTTGGGAATTTGTTTCGATCCGGATTACAGTACAAATAAGTATGTATATGCATACTATGTGCATCGGTGGCCAAACAATTCTAACGGTGTGCAACAACTTCGTGTAATCAGATTTACTGATAACAATAATGTTGGTGGAAGTCCGGCAATAATTTTTGCTCAAACAGTTTCAAATTCAATTCCTGGAAATCATGTGGGAGGAAATATCAGGTTCCGTCCTTCAGATGGAAAACTATATATATCCATTGGAGAATTAGCCACTCCATCAAATGCACAGTCATTGACTAACCCTTTTGGAAAAATTCTTCGCATCAATAAAGATGGAACCATACCAATCGACAATCCATTCTATGACAATGGCAACCCATCAGTTGGAAATGATGATCGTATTTGGGAATATGGTCATCGTAATCCATTTGATTTCACATTCGGCCCAAATGATTCACTTTATATTTCAGAGAACGGAGAAAACACGCAAGATGAAATGAATCTGGGAAGAAGAGGCGGTAATTATGGATGGCAAACCTGTGAAGGAAACAATGTTTACGGGACAAATAATCCATGCAACTTTCCAAACCTCATTAATCCGCTGACAGTCTGGACCGCCCCACTGAATGGAATAACCGGAATTATTTTTTACAATGGATGCATGTTTCCTGAGTATAAAAATCACATCATCATAGGAAATAATGATGTAGGAGAAATCTGGGATTGCATACTTGGAAATGCTCCTGCTTATAGTTCTGTTACCAGTAAATCTTTAATCACTGATCTAACTTCAAGCGGGGGGCTTACTACACTAGCTCAAGGTAGTGATGGTTCCATTTACGCTATGAATGGCGGCTACACCACCTCAGGAAACATTTATAAATTATCAAGAACAATTTCGCCAACTATAACTGCGGGCGGACCAACTTCTTTTTGTGCCGGATCAAATGTTGTCCTCAATGCTTCACCTGCCGGTTATTCATATCAATGGTATAGAAACAATATTTTAATTGCAGGGGCAACCAATATTTCGTATCAAACCGGAACAACCGGAACTTACAAAGTCATGATCTGTAACAACTCGAGCAATACAATTCATGTGACTTCATACACTAACCCAACTTCTACAATTTCGCCTTCTGTTTCTCCTCAGTATATCTGCAGTGGATCTTCCATCGTTTTTAATGCAAATACCGGAACAGGTTTGACTTATCAGTGGAAAAAGAATGGCACATCAATTTCCGGAGCTACTAATAGCAGTTACACTGCAACCTCTGCAGGAATTTACAAAGTACTTGTAACTAATTCTAACGGTTGCACCAAGAATTCGAATCAGGTGAAAGTGATTATTCAAACCTGTAAAGAAGAGATGGATGCTGAATCAAATTCTGAAATTTCTCCGAATCCATTTACAACAGAATTCAGAATCACATTTCCGAAAGATGAAATTTATGGAATTTGTATTTATGATTTATCCGGAAGAAAATTAATTGAAGCGCAACAATTAAATGGTGAATACTCTTTTGGAAAAGAATTATCTGATGGCGTATACCTTTTGCAAATCATAAATTCTTCAGGTGCAACTTCAGTAAAACGAATTGTTAAATTGAATTGAGAAAATTTTTAATCAAAAAAAACCTCGCAGTTTTTACTGCGAGGTTTTTTATTTATGATTTGTGATTACCACAAACCGCTGAAAACTTTCTGAATAAGAGAACTTGCATATGCCATCGGATCCTTTCTGATATTACCTTCTTCCTGTGCAACCATGTAGAAAAGTCCGTCAAGTGCTTTCTGGGTGACATAAGAGGTAAGATCAGGATTCACTTTAGTAACGAATGGAATCTTATTGTAGGTATCAAAAACCTGCTTCCAATATTTTGTTGCTTCAGTTTTGTCAAGTTCCTGTTGAATGATGGGCTTAAATGCCTCAGTCAATTTTGCTGTTGTATTTTTTTTCAGGTATTGGGTCGCTGCATCCTGAGGGCCTTTTATGATATTGACAGCATCCACAATACTCATGGATTTTATTGCATCGACAAAAATCGGTTTTGACTTTTGCCCGGCTTGTTCGGCAGCGCGGTTCATTCGCAGAATGGCGTCATCTACTAAATTTCCCATACCTAAAGCGCGAAGTTTTGTTTCTACTTGTTTCGCTTCAGGTGGCATTAAAATTTTGATAGCAGTATTCTTGAAATAACCATCAGTCTTTGAAACTTTGTCTGCACCCTTACCAACCCCAATATTCAGAGCTTCTTTCAAACCGCTGACCATTTCATCATTTGTCGGCTTTTTATTATTAGAATTTCCTGTTGAAGAAGGAACATTAATGGTCTTGCTTCCGATTTTTATCTGGGCGCAGCTAATAATCGGATAGAAAACAACAAGGAATAAAAAGGCTTTTAAGATTTTCATTTTAAAAAATTTTAGTTGGCAAAGTCAAATGTTTTGCCAAATAAATAAAACAGAATGAATAAACAGATTTTAAAACACAATAATGGATTCATTTCTTCTCCACTCGCTCTAAGCCGGCCTTTGCCTTTGAGTCAAGCGAATTTTTATAGTCCACATTTTTCATAGCAATGCATTTATGAAAATACTCTGCAGCTTTCTTGTTGTTTTTTTGTTCTTCGTAAATCAAAGCTGACTGAAGTGCGGCATTTGCTGCGAAGTAATACGGATATTTTTCGCCCCGGTCAATCGTCCATTGAAAATATTGAAGCGCTTTTGTTAAATCTTTTTTTTCCTGAAATATTCTTCCGGCCCTGTATGTAAACTCAATCTTATCTTTCATGGAAAGGAAATCGTCAGAAGATTTGCCGCTTAGCATACTTAAGGCCTTATCATAATACCCGCCATCCTGGGTTAATCTTACTTTAAGCAAAAAAATATTGGGCTCAATTCCATTTTCCGCTTCTGCCTTAGCCTGCTTATCAGAGTCAGTCAATTCAGTGCCGACTGTTTTACAAAATGCCAGATAGTAATTGTACTTTGTTTCATTCTGCTGTAGAAGCCAGTACCAGGCAAGTTTCTGGTAGGCATCCTTCAAATAATTTCTCCCCTTAAATTCCTTTATAAATTTTTCAAGCGGAACATTTGCGTCAGAATCAAGCCTATTCATCCTGCACATGCCTAGCATATAATCAATGTAATGAAATGGCATGTATTCACTATTTACCGGTGCAGATGAAAATGTTTCGATAGCTACATCATTCAGTCCGTTTTTTATTGCCATGTGGCCTCGCATATAGCAAGCAAGCAAATCCTTTCTGTAATCTGGAAAATCATTTTGAGTGACAATGTTCCATGACTCCTTTGGATTACTCATGATCATCATTTGCAAGTAAGCATAAATATATTTTGTCTCGCGCGTAAACAGATAAGGCGTCTGTTTTCCGTGCTCGAGCACATCGTTGAGCTCATTCATTCCTTGTTCTATTGTTCCGCTGAAACCAAGAAAAGAAGCTGCCCATTTGTAACTGTCCGGAACCGCTCCTATTAACGCATGCACTAATCCGAGGCTTTTTTTATTAGCTGTGAAATTTGGAAATTTTTCTTCATTAGTGGTTAGCTGATTGTAAGCTTTTTTGATTTCGAAAAAAGCAGTGTAATACTGTTCAAACTTCAGGTGAACTAATGCCCACTGAAGGTTCACTTCAGCTTGAGTGTATAAATACCAGGGAGATTCCTCGCTTCCGCCGGAAAGGGCATTTAGTCTTTTTTCCTTATTGCCTTCTAGTTTAGAAAGCTCGTCAGAATTTTCATTTATAGTGAGAAGAAAAAAATCAGAATAGTTCTCAATGAAATCCGGCATCAGGTTATCAGGATTTTCTTTTCGTTCCTGGGCCAGATATTTTTTTCCTTCCTCCAATTTCAAACTCATCATACTGTAATAGGCGAGCTGGCAGTTTTTTCCGAAAGCAAATTTTTTTTCGGCAAAAAGATCCTCGCATTTCAATACAAAAGTCAAGAGAAGAAAAACTGCGAATAATTTTCTTGGTGACAGTGTCATAAAATAAATCAGCCCTTCAATTGAAGGGCTGATAAAATTAATTTGAACAATTGAAAATTATTTTCCTAATAATTCATCTACTAAAACGCGTCCACAATGTTCGCAAAGAATGATGCGCTTGTGCTGGCGAATTTCCATTTGCTGCTGAGGCGGAATTGCATTATAGCAACCACCACATGCGCCGCGCTGAACAGTTACTACTGCCAAACCATTTTTATAACTGGTGCGGATTTTATGATAAGCATGAAGCAACCGGTCTTCGATTTTCCCCTGCGCTTCCTTTGATTTTTTTAACAGTGCTTTTTCTTCTGCTTCTGTTTCTTCAATAATGTTATCCAGATCCGCTTTCTTTTGTTTCAGATCCTTCTCTCTTACCTTAATTGCTTTTTCAGAATCAGAAATCGAAGCATTCTTTTCATCAATATCG
The DNA here is from genome assembly GCA_003455275.1 of Bacteroidota bacterium. GTDB lineage: Bacteria > Bacteroidota > Bacteroidia > Chitinophagales > UBA10324 > CAXBPY01. Next base: position 9,319 of record DMRR01000202.1, read on the forward strand.
CGATGAGCATCCTTTATCTTTTTATCATGAAGCTGAATTTCCAGTTTTTGCAGTTCAATCTCCTTACTCAAGGCATCGTACTCACGATTGTTCTTTACATTACTTTGCTGCTTCTGATATTTCTTGATCAGCGACTCGGCTTCTTTTTGACCCAGCTTACGATTCGCAATTCCGGTTTCAAGTTCTTTAATTTCATCCTCAAACTTGGTGATCCGTGTTTTCATCCCTGTGATTTCATCTTCCAAATCGCGAACCTCCATTGGAAGCTCACCTTTCAGAATCTGAATTTCATCTACCTTGGAGTCAATCTTCTGAAGTTTGTAAAGCGCACGCAAACGCTCTTCAACTGAAATATCAGATTGGCTCTTAATCATTTCTTTTGCTCTTGACATCAGTGGAAATATTTTATTGGGTTTGTATTTGTTTTTGAAAGAAGGGTGGCAAATGTAGGGAAATTGATCATTAATAAATCACGAAAAATCTGAGATGTAAATTGCTCAGTTTCATAGTGCCCGATGTCGCAAATCAGGATTTTTTTCTCTGCATCAAAGAACTGGTGATACTTGAAATCAGCCGTGATAAATGCTTGCGCGCCGCTTGCGATTGCATCTTTTAAAAGAAAACTTCCCGCTCCGCCACACACTGCAACTCTCGAAATTTTTTGGTTAAGAAATTCTGTATGCCGAATTACTTCTGCTTTCATGCTTTTCGAAACCAGTGAAAGAAAATCCTGTTCATTCATTTCAACTGAAAGTTCGCCAACCAATCCGGCACCCACATTCTGAAAATAATTTTCAAGAAGAACAATGTCATATGCCACTTCTTCATAAGGATGGGCATCGAACAATGCAGCAACAATATTTTTCTCTCGCCATGCAGGAAGAATCACTTCAACTTTTACCTCATCTTCACGATGACGGATTCCTTTTACGCCAGATGTTGGATTTGAAATGTCATTGCCTTTGAAAGTTCCGTAACCATCCATATTGAAACTGCACTCTGAATAATTTCCAATGTCGCCAGCACCAGCGGCGAACAGGGCATTACGCACTTCATCTGCAGTTGCCACCGGAACGAAAGTGAAAAGTTTTTTCAGCAGCTGTTTTTTTGGAGACAGAATTTTTGTGCTATGTAATCCAAGCTTTTCTGAAATTACTCTATTTACCCCATTCTGAATATTATCCAGATTAGTATGTGCTGCATAAATCGCAATATCGTTTTTTATTGCCTTGATAATGGTTCGTTCTACATAATTATTTCCATTAATTTTTTTAAGCCCGGAAAACACAATAGGATGATGAGCAATAATCAAATTGCATTTTTTTTCAATAGCCTCATTCACAATCTCCTCGGTGCAATCAAGGGTGAGCAAAGCCGAAGAAATTTCCATTTCAGTATTTCCAGTTATTAATCCGGAATTGTCATAACTCTCCTGCAACTGCAGCGGTGCCGCGGTTTCGAGCACACGGATAATTTCTTTTAACTTCATGGAGAAAAATTTTCCGCGAAAGTAAAAGCTCAAAATAATAGCACGAACGATATTGATTTAAATTCAATTCTACATTCGCACCTGTGTTGCGAAAAATATTTTTCTTTCCTTTCTCACTGATTTACCTGAGTGTAACAACGCTTCGCAATTTTCTTTTTAACCGAAAAATAAACAGAAGCATTGAGTTTGACTTTCCCATTATTGGAATTGGTAATCTTTCCATTGGCGGTTCAGGAAAAACTCCTCTTGTGGAATTCATACTCCGGCTTACTCGTGAATTCTATTCTGCAGGAGTATTGAGTCGCGGTTACGGAAGAAGAACTACAGGATTTCATACCGTAACCGAAAATGATTCAGCCAGCAAGAGTGGAGACGAGCCGTTTCAGTTAAAAAATAACTTTCCTGAGGCACATGTGTGCGTTTGCGAAGATCGCGCCCTCGCTGTTCCCCAAATGTTGGATGAAAAAAACCTTGACCTGATAATAATGGACGATGCTTTTCAACATCGCTGGGTGAAACCTGGATTAAACATTTTAGTAAGCGATTTCAATGTTCCATTTTTTAGCGACATGATTTTGCCATCCGGAAATTTGCGAGAAAGCAGATGCAACTATCATCGTGCTGATGTGATTGTGTTCTCTCGGTGTGAGAATTTTCCGAATGACAAAATCCGAAAGAAGTATTTATCCAAAATACCCAAAGTTGATTCATCAAAAGTTTTTTTTACCTCGCTTGAATATGGCACCCCTTATTCAGTATTGAAAAACAAGGAAGAGAAAAAGAATTTTTCTGAGATAAAAAAAGTAATTCTGGTATGCGGAATCGCTAAACCGAAATACATAGAGGACTATCTGAAAAAATCCGGAATTCAATTTGAGTCATTTCTGTTTGGTGATCACCACTCATTTTCACACAATCAGGTCGAGAGAATAATTGCTGCTTACAAAAATCTGAATGATACTTCCGCAGTCATTCTCACTACAGAAAAGGATGCGATGCGATTAATGAAATTCAGAGAAGATTCAGAATTACTCCGCGAAAAACTTTTTGCTCTTCCAATGAAAATGAAATTTGAAGAGGAAGAAGAAAAAAAGTTTTCAAAAATTATTTTTGATTTTGTAAAGAGTTTTAAAAACGATTGATGGAAAACATTATTGAAAAAATAAATTCTGCTTCTCGCTTTATTAAAAGTCAAATTGATTTTGAACCTGAGTATTGCATTGTTCTTGGCAGCGGGCTCGGTGATTTGGTGAGTAAGGCTGAAATAAAAAAAGAAATCGCTTACAAAGACATTCCTCATTTTCCGCTGGCAACAGTTGCAGGGCATCCCGGCAAATTGATCCTTGGAATTATAAGCGGAAAAAAAGTTGCCATTATGCAGGGCCGGTTTCATTACTATGAAGGATACTCAATGGAAGAAGTTGTTTTCCCCATTCGGGTATTAAAATTCTGCGGAGCAAAAACTGCCATTATCACCAATGCTTCCGGCGGATTGAATCCCGCAATTAAAGTTGGCGAGCTGATGATTATTAATGATCACATCAACCTTCAACCGGATAATCCACTGCTCGGAAAAAATTTTGATGAACTCGGTCCACGCTTTCCCGATCAGCATAATGTGTATGACAAAAAATTAATTGAGTGTGCGCGCTCAATTGCAAAGCGAAACAATATTGTGTGTCATGAAGGAGTATATGTTGGTGTTCCGGGTCCCACATTCGAAACACCGGCTGAGTATCGCTACATGCGCATCATTGGCGGAGATGCGGTAGGTATGAGCACGGTGCCAGAAGTTATTGCAGCCAATCATCTCGGAATGAAAATTTTTGGCATCAGTGTTATTTGCGACGAAGGAAATCCTCCAACACCGCAGCGCATTTCTCATGATGAAGTTATTCGTGCCGCCAAAGAAGGCGAGCCGCGAATGTCTATGATTATTCAACAACTGTTAGCAGAACAATAGATGCAGAAACAATTTCTATTTGTAGTTTTTTTCTTCTGCCTGAGTTCCCATTTCTCTTTCGCCATTGGCGATGACAGTACTTATCACCGATACAATCCGCTTTGGACAAATTATTTCCATCCGCGGTTTCCTGATTACATACATTCAATTGACACGAGCATTGATAAGTTTCATGAGTATGATATGCTGCAACAACATTTCGGTTGGATGAACCTGGGAAACAATGGCACTCCGGCATTTCAAACAATCTATCATTCCATGAACAATTCAGAGTTGCAGTGGGGATTGGAACAAAGTGTTTCGCCTTATTTGAAATCTCCTGAAAATATCCGTTTCTATAAAACGCTGAAACCATACTCTCACTTGTACTATGTAATGGGAAGTAAATCCGAGCAACAATTGGTTGGAACGCATACTCAAAATATCGGGCGAAATGCAAATGTTGGTTTTGAATTTATCCGCCAGGGCGTTCCTGGATTTTATCAGCGACAGCGCGCCGATGTTTTTGATCTCGATGTGTTTGCTGATGTGCGCTCGAAGAATCAACGGTATGAAATTTCTCCTTATGTCATTATGAATAAACTAAACTGGCAATTAAATGGAGGCATAACAAATGCTGATGTTTTTATTGACACAACCTTGATTGATAAAACACTTGCTGATATCTATCTTTCAAATACGAGAGCAGAGTTCCGGCGAAATAATTATGGATTCTATCAAAGTTTTAATTGGGGAAACCACTACATCACAAAACTGAGTGATACAAGCTATCAGCAACAATTCAATTCATCTGTCCGGTTATTTCATCAGATGGATTATTCACAGTCGCTTTATACATATCTTGATGACTCAACTGATTTCCATTTCTATTACCCGCATGAATATTATTTCAATCCCGATAGTACAAGCGACAGCACCTATTATTCCTTATTGCGGAATGAAATCTCAATCGAATGGAATGAAGTAAAGCATAAAGATTCTGCCGAAACCACTGAGCGCAAATTTCCATTCAACATTTTTGTGATACACGATTTGCATCAGTTACCCTTCGCTCAAAAAAAATATATCAATGAACTGAATGCCGGATTTGAATGTCATTCATGGTTGCGTCCATTTTATTTTTATGTGAGCGCTTCTGCCGGAAAAAGTGAAATCAGCGATTTGAATTATCGCGCAGAAGCATATGTGACATGGTATGGCTCACTTTCTCCCTGGCAGTTTTTTCTCAATGTGCGAACAGATAATCATCCGCCTTCGTGGTTTCAAAACAGTTACTATTCGAATCATTTCAATTGGAATTTCAATTTCAAAAACGAAGGTCAAACATTCGCCGAACTTGGATTTTACAACAGTAAAAATTCTGCATATGGCGGAATCAAGTATGTAGTGAATGAAAACCATATTTACTTTTCTGCAAACGCTCAACCCGCTCAACACAATGGAACGCTGAATGGTTGGGTGATTTATCTGAAGAAAAATTTCAGATTCGGAAAAATTCATGTTGACAATGAAATTGGAATTAATCTCGTGGACGAAAATGTTTTTCAGCTTCCGGTTTATGCAGGAAAACACTTGCTTTACTATGAGAATTCACTTTTCAAACATGCGCTTGATTTCAGTTCAGGAATTGAAGTGAATTATGTAAGTGATTATTATGCTCCTTCATTTAATCCTGCCACACTTACATTCTATCAACAAAATCTCACGCTTGTTCATTACTATCCGGTTGCAGATTTTTTTGTGAACATGAAAATTAAATCAGCTCGCATTTTTCTCCGTATCGAAAATCTGGATCAGGGATTATTTGAACCCGGATATTTTACAGTTCCATCCTACCCTGCCGCCGATCGAAGTTTCAAGTTTGGAGTGAGTTGGATGTTTTGGAATTAAATTTTCACTCCAATCACCAACACATCATCGACTTGTTCGGTAGTGCCCTTCCATTCAGTGAAATAATTTTTTAAGAATAAGTGTTGCGCTTCGGCTGAGTTGTTTCTTTCTGCAATAAGTAACTCCTTGAATTTACTCGTCATCATTTTCTTTCCGGCATCGCCGCCAAACTGGTCGGCGTAACCATCAGAGAAAATATAAACTGCATCGTTATTCATTAGTTGAATCGTTTGAAGCAGGTAAGAACTTCTGTCTTCAAAAATGCTCCCGATAGAAAGACGGTCAGCGCTGAACGAAAGCAACTCACCATCGCGCACCAACCACAGCGGGCGCTTCGCTCCTGCAAACTGCAATACATTTTTTTTCTTGTTGATGGAAATGATTGCCACATCCATTCCTGCATGTGACTCGCGCTCATTTCTCTTGAGTGAATGTACAACGGACTCGTGCAGGTGATTCAGAATATCATTCGGCGCGTTGATTTTTTTCTCCTTCACAATCTGATCGAGCATCGAAATTCCATACACACTCATGAATGCGCCTGCTACTCCGTGCCCGGTGCAATCGCCTGCAACTACAATTAGATTTTCATCGTGCGCATGAAACCAAAAAAAATCTCCGGACACAATATCTTTTGGTTCAAAAAGCACAAAGCTCTCCGGAAAAAATTCTTTGAGTTCTGAAAGCGGCGGCAGCATTGCTTCCTGCAAACGCTTTGCATAATAAATTGAATCAAGAATCTCACGATTTTTTTTCTCCAGCATTCCACGCTGCTCTTCCACTTCGCGCGTACGCTCGATCACTTGCTTTTCCAGCATCTCATTTTGTTCGAGCACCAGTTTTTCTTTTTCCTCCAGCACGCGCACATAATTCTTTTCTGCTTCCAATCCTTTGCGCATCACTTCAGTTTCGCGAATAGCCTTAGCCAGCGTCACATTCAAATCATCGAAAGTGATAGGCTTGGTAACAAAATCAAACGCGCCGCGATTCATTGCCACCCGGATATTTTCCATATCACCGTATGCAGAAATCACAATTGCTTTTTGTGAAAGATTTTTTTCACGCATCTGCTCCAGCAAGCCTAATCCGTCGAGCACAGGCATGTTGATATCAGTAAACAACATATCGATCGAGGCATCGTTTGATAATAATTCAAGAGCAACCTTTCCGTTTTCGGCAAAGACCAATGCTAACTCGCCGTTTCTGATCCGGGCACGAAAGAATTGGCGGAACAGTAATTCTGCATCTGGTTCATCATCGGCTACAAGAATTTTAAAAGGCATGAGTCAAGATTAAAGATTTAAGATTAGAAATAGAAGTGATGATCCGGCTCTGACTTCCCACAGGTTTAGTTTGGAAACTCATATTCATGATTCCGGGGTTCTTCACTTTCTTAAATAAATAATTCTTCTACATTTGACTGAACACGCACAGACAGTAGCGCATGGACATTTTCAAATATTATTCAGAACTGGAGCAGGGTCGAATTATCCTGTCTTTCAAAGGCAAAATATCAGAGGAGTTTTTGTCTTCAGTTTATCAAACTATGGAAAATCATTTCGAAGAAGGGGCAGAAGATGTTCGGCTGAAAAAAAAAATTTATTATATACTGATTGAGTGCCTTCAGAATGTTTTTCATCATACCGGAAATCTTAATGATGAAAATGGCAAAAGCGATTTTGAAGGGAATGACAATGCTATTTTTATGATTAGTAAAAGCCTGGCAGATAATTATGTAATTACTACCGGAAATTTTATCCCTGAAAAAAAAATCAGCGCACTGAAAGACCGTATTGATTCAATTAATAAAATGAGTAAAGAAGAATTAAAAGCGCTCTACCTGGATCAACTAAACTCCACTGAGCTTTCTGAAAAAGGCGGCGCCGGACTTGGCATTATTGATATAGCAAGGAAAAGCGGAAGCAAGCTCAATTATTCTTTTCATTCAGTAAATCCTGAAACATCTTTCTTCACGCTCTCAATAGAAATTAAATAACCAACTGACATGATTGACAACCTGATAATAGAGTCCACAGTAAAAACTCCGGAGGTGAAGTTGAATAGTAACGGCTTTTTAGAGATAAGCGGAAAGTCAATTCCTGAAAACTCAATTGCTTTTTATCAACCGCTGTATGCCTGGCTCGACAATTACGCAACGAATCCCGCAGCAAAAACTGAATTGAAAATTTCGCTTGAATATTTTAATACCAGTTCTTCAAAATGTTTGCTGGATGTGCTTCGCAAACTGGATGTACTGAACAAATCCGGAAAGAGTTCAGTAAGTGTTACATGGTATTACGAAGATGGCGATGATGATATGCTAGAAGCCGGTGATGATTATAAATCTCTTGTACCGCTTCCGTTTTCTTTTATGAAAGTTTAATTACTACATTTCGAATTACAATTAGAAAATCTTTGCTCTCTAATTGTATTGATCCCCGAAAATAAAGTTGTTCTTGTCCTTGCCGGGCTGTTTGTATTTGGCGCAATCAGTTTCAATTCCCAGATCGCCAACAGGTGCTTCAAATGTTGCATCGGGTGAAATGCCGAGTGACTTATCAGCATACACACTGTTCAGGAAGTAACCCCAGATAGGCAGCGCCATGCTGGCGCCCTGACCATAGAAGATTGATCGGAATCGGATGATGCGATCGTCACCTCCCACCCATATACCGCCACATAAATCAGGAGTGATACTCATAAACCAGCCATCTGTATTGTTCTGCGTAGTTCCGGTTTTGCCGCCAACCTGGCTCTTGATTCCATACTTGCCTCTCAATCTAGCACCGGTTCCGTTATTAACTACATTTTCAAGCATGGTTACCATCACCCACGCAACTCCTTCATTGATTGCTTCAACTTTTTTAGTGTTGAATTGCTGAATCACATTTCCGCGCGAATCGCAGATACGCTCGATGTAGTAGGGTTTATTATAAACTCCTTTGTTGGCAAAGGTTCCATAGGCGCCAGTCATTTCATAAACTGAAATATCAGGTACTCCGAGGCACAGTGAAGGATATGGATCCATTTTACTTTCAATCCCCATTCTCCTAGCCATGTCAATCATTGGCTGCGGGCCAATTTGTTTCATCAGGTATGCACTGATAGTGTTTACAGAATTTGCAAGCCCTTTATACAAAGTATAAATTCCTCCATACTTGTTGTCGCTGTTATCTGGACTCCAATTATTAAAATTCTCAAATACGACCTTGACATTCGGAACTTCAAAACAAGGGCTGTAGCCATTCTCAATAGCTGTTGTATAAAGAATTGGTTTGATAGTAGAACCCACTTGTCGTTTTGAATTAATGTTCACATGATCATACTGAAAGTAGTGATGATTCACACCTCCAACCCATGCGAGAACCTCGCCTGTGTGAGGATTGGTAACCATGAAACCTGTGTGAAGAAAATATTTGTAATACTTGATCGAATCATAAGGAGTCATTACTGTATCTATATCACCACGATAAGAAAACACCGTCATTGCGGTAGGTGTATTAAATGATTTCATGATGCTGTCATCGGATGCATGTGCTTGCTTAAGCCGGTAATAACGGTCGCACTGCTTCATCGCATTTTTAATAAATGTTTCATCCTTTCCCCAGGGTGCACTGCCCTTGTAGCTTTGGTAAAACTGCTGCTGAAGTTCCGCCATGTGTTTTTGCACTGCAGCTTCTGCATATACCTGCATCTTGTAATTGATGGAAGTATAAATCTTCAACCCGTCTTTATACAGATTGTAATTCTCTCCGTTCGGTTTTTTATTTTCCTTGCACCACTTCAAAAGCTCAAGGCGAAGGTGTTCACGGAAATATGTAGCAACTCCTTCATTATGATCCGGGCTTACATAATTGAGCTTGATAGGAATTTTTTTTATGGAGTCGCAAACAGTTTTATCAAGGTAGCCATACTTCGCCATTTGATCCAGCACGGTATTGCGGCGTTCGGTAGATTTCTTTGGATTTCGGCGTGGGTTGTAAAGCGTATTTCCTTTCAGCATTCCAACTAAAACAGCAGCTTCTTCTACCTTTAAGGAGTCAGGAATTTTATTGAAATAGGTGCGAGCTGCTGATTTGATTCCATATGAATTATCACTGAATGCAACAGTATTGAAGTAGAGGTTAATGATTTCTTCCTTGGTATATCGTCGTTCCAATTTCACAGCAATAATCCACTCTTTCAGTTTTTGGGTAGCGCGTTTGAAGCTGTTTTTTTCTCTTGAAGAAAAAAGATTAAGAGCAAGTTGCTGAGTAATGGTAGAGGCGCCTCTTTTATCTCCCAGCATGGTTGAAATAACGCCGCCTACTGTTCCCCAGTAATCAATTCCGGAATGCTCGTAAAAACGAATATCTTCTGTTGCAATCAACGCATTCTTAAGTGATGCCGGAATTTCTTCAAATGAACTTTCACTCCTGTTCTGATAATAATATTTTCCAAGAAGAACACCATCTGCACTATACACTTCAGTAGCAAGTGAACTTTTAGGATTCTCTAATTCTTCAAAGGTGGGCATCTCGCCTAACAAACCATAAGAAGTAAGTGTTATTAATAAAATTATACCGAGCACAATGGAGCCCGCTGCAATCCAAATAATGCGGATATATTTTCTGAAAGGATTTTTTTTCTTATTCATCCTGACTATTTCTATTGGTAATTTGGATTCACTTACAGATTATAATTCTTGTCGAAAAAATCCATGTAGTCAGTGATGTTCTTACTGCTATAGAAGAGTTGCCAATTCTTATCATCAATAACAAATATGAAATAATCGCTTTCGCTTATATCATCATAAAAAGACTGACTCGATGCATCAGAATAAAATTTCATTGCGTCATCCATATTCTTCATCTGCTTCACCTGAATTGCCTGTTGCTGACCAACCATTATGGAGCTCACTTTATAATTAGACAAAGAATAATTTTTAGTTATAAAATTCTGAAGCGAGTCATCCATGTTTTTAATTTCAGGATCATTTCCGGTGAATAAAATAATAAAGTAATGAGGGTTGGTTTTATGCAAGGCGTAGATCGATTTCGAATTATCTGTTTGCGTAGAATCCTTTTTGGAATTTTTTCCGCTGTCTTTTGGTTTGTCGAAACCGAGTAGCAATTGCTTTGCTTTGTCTACTTCTTCTCCGGTCACATATTTCTTCACTATGTTTTTCAGTGAGTTTTTAAAAGTATCAGCCGGTTGAGTCTGTGCAACTGCGAATGAGCGGAGCAGAGCAAATTTTGCTGAAAGCGGATTGGGTTTGAACAGCGAATCGACATTATAAGTTTTCTGAAGTACGGCAGCATAATTTTTCTGCTGATATAAACTGAAGGTAACCTGGTAATAATTTTCTGCCTGTTTTTCACCTGCCTCTTTTTTCACGAGGTAATCAGGATCATCGAGCAGTTTGGCAAAATCTGTGTTCGGATAATTCTTTAGTATAAGTTGTTTGTAATTATCCATTTGAACTTGAATGCCATCATTCATATACAATAAATACAGCGCATAATAAGTGTTAGGTTCATTCGGAAATTTCTGATATCGTTTCAGCAAATCTTCAAAAGTCTTTTTTGCAAAATCATAATCACGAAGATCTTCTTTGTAAATGGTGCCTGCATTATAGAGCGCATTCTGGATTTTTAAATCGCTTTTACCTTTTTCCACTGGAGAAAAAGGGATATCCTTCATCAGGTCATCGCGCGTAAGTTTTCCTGAAGAAGTATTATTTCCATTAGCATCCTGATTGTTGGTTGCAGTTCCGTCTACATCATTATTTGCTTTATTGCTGCGGCGCCAGTTGTCTTCATTCACCCGGTTGCCCCACTTTTTCTTAAAATCGTTGTAACCTGCACCCTTTGTTGCCGGATTATAAAAATACCAGCTGCCGGTAGTGAGTGTCTTATCTTCCTGCTTGTTGCCTTCAATTACCTGAACATCATTATTTGCTTCGGCCGAATCTTTTTTAAGTTGTTCTTCATACTTGTCAATCATTGCATCCAAAAACTTATTGAGTTCGTTTTTGTCCATCGAAGCCAGGTGCTGCAAACTGTCTTCGTGAGCCACTACATTAAGATTGGCCACAAGCTTGTCCAGAATTTCTTTTCGGTGAAAAACTTCATCGTATTTATCCATGCTTTTGCTGACAAACAAAGCGGTGCTGTCATAAAACTTATCAGCACTTATATATTGACGAGCATCAAAATCAATTTCTGCAAGCTTGAGGTATGAGAGTGCCTTTTGGCTGACATTGGTTGTACTGGCATCGATTGATTTCACAAGGTATTTAACAGCGGCAGGATTTAGATTTTGTTTCAGATACACTTCGGCCATTGTATAATAAATCTGATCAAGGAATTCGTCGAACTTTCCATCCTTCGAAAGTTTCTCGAGCAAGGCAAGCACATCGTCTGCTGAAGTTTTTCCAGAGCCATTAAATGATTTTGCAATATTGATATAGGAATAGAATTCCATTTTATAAGCAGGTTTCAGAGCAATAACTTTTTTGAAATATTCAATTGCCTTATCAGAATTATTGGTAAGCTGATATAGCTGAGCTAAAATATAAGTGTATCGCTGCCGGTCCTTTTTACTCTTTGTCAGAGCAATTGCTTCCTTCATTGGTAATATGGCTTCCTTCCATCTTTCCTGTTTTATATATAGCTGTGCATTTATCAAAGCATATTCATCTCTAAGGTCAAACGGAAAATTTTTATCAGTGTCGAGCAATTTCATTATGCTGGCGGCATCGTCGTAATTTTTAATCTCAATATAAGTTTTAAGAAGCCACAGCAGCGACTGATATCGTACTGGTTTTTGGTGAAGAAAACTAAGCAAGCCTTCGCGCGTTTTCATCCACGGAATAGTGACATCATCTACTTTAATTTTTTTTCCTGTAGTAGATTTCTTTTTCTTACTGTCATCTTTAAATGCGGCAGATACATATTGAAATGTTGCGAGTGCATCCTCATAATCTTCTTTATAGTAATAGGATTGTCCAATGAGATAATAGCAATCATCTACCCACTTGCTTTTCGGGTGCAACTTAGTTACAACAGTGAGGCGTATAATGATTGAATCGAAATCACTTTTAGATCCTCCGCTGGCTTCTTCATCTTTAAAAAGCGGAAGCAACCGGGTGTAATCATCTTCGAGCGAGGAGGTCATGTTCTCCTTCAGGTGATTAAGTTTCAGTTTTCCATAATAATAACCATTATACCGGGCAGTGGTATTATGATAAAACCTGCCGAGCAACGACATCTTGCTTCCGTTTTTGCTTCCGGAACACGCAGCAAGCAGTAATACGATTGCTGCAGTAAGCAGCACAACTGATTTTTTGTTATTCAACTGATACCTGTTTTATCCGGCGAGAATTTGTTTCAACGCTTCTAATCAATGAAAATTATTTTGAAAGAAATCAAATATATGGCTGGCAAATGAAGTGGTTACCAAAAAATCCCACACCGGATTGTTAGAATGAAATGAATTTGAATTTCAAAGTTTGAGATTCTGCTTTATCGAGATTCCAGAAGAAAACTTTTGTTTTTTGAATTACTATTTTGCACCTTCAATCAAGAGAATTGAACTGGCTCAAAACAATTTACGGAATATATGGAATGCTGATGATAACATTGGTGGTCATTATATCTGTCCCCATTTACTTTCTGGTATTCGCCACCAACATTTTCGGAAAACAAACTCCGCATGGTGCTCACAAGATCACGATTGCCGCTTCCAAAGCGGTTTTTATTTTCTACTTAATCCGGGTTCGGGTGATGCGAAAACCAACTTTTGATCCCGAAAAAACTTTTGTGTTTATAAGCAATCACACTTCACTCCTTGATGTGCCGGCGTGCGCACTGGTTACTCCCGGAACATTTCGTTACCTGGCAAAAGAAGAACTGACGAAGGTTCCGCTATTCGGTTATATCATCCGCAAACTTTATCTGAGTGTGAACCGAAAGGATGAAGAAAGCCGTGCACGAAGCATGAACAACATGCTTGCCTCGCTTAAGGATGGAATCAGCATATTTATTTTCCCGGAAGGAACGAGGAATAAAACCGATCAACCTCTTGCAAAATTTTATGATGGAGCTTTCCGGTTGTCATTAGAGACTAATACTCCAATAGTCCCAATGACCATTCTTAATTCGAAAAAACTTTTGTGGAAATTTCAGCTGCGCCCTGGTTACCTTGATTGCTACTGGGGCGAGCCTATTTACCCTTTGACAGGCGAATCAATTGAGAGTCTGAAAGAGAAGGCACAGAATCAGATGATGAAATATTTATTGCATCAGTGATCTCAATATCTTTCGGGATATCAAACAAGCTATCTGCTACTTCAACATTTTCCCTTATTTCTGTTGCAATCATTTCCATATATGATTCTCCAATCTGCACTGTTGAGTGCAATGGAATTTTGTTCCATACTTCATAGCGGCCCTGCAACTGCAAATCAGGATTATCTATAATATAAACTGTGCAGGAGCGGCCCAGATTTTCAACCTCGCCGGCTTTTTTAATACCGAATTGTTCCATGGTTTGTGGAGTTATACTCGAAAAATCTGCGTGCATGGGATTAAAACTTCCCTTGTTAACTGATTTGGTTCCTGTTTTTTTTTCAGGTGAATAGATATAAGTGATGCTGTTCTTAGTTACCGTAACCGAGCGGTTTACAATTTCGCCTCCGTTATATTTCAGTTTTGTATCTGTGATGGCGCAGTATTTATCACCGTATTCATCAAAGTAAATTGTTGTTTCTACATCGGAACCCAGTACCGGCTTAACACTTTTCATTGTAAGCTGAGCAGATCTTAATCCGAACTTACGCTCATCTGCAGGCAGCATTCCTTCTTCTTGTTTTGTGATTGTTTCATTCTTTTTTGAAGAAAAAAAATCACACGAGGTAATAAAAAGCAGAATGAATAAATAGGAAGGAAAAAAAAGTTTGAATCGCATTCGATGAATGAAGAGTCAAACTTAATGATTGAAAATATTAAACGGAATAATTCTTAACCTTCGTTCAATCCACAAACTTGTAACCTACTCCGCGAATGGAGAAGAAATGCTTGGGATCACGGCTATCTTTTTCAAAGTACCGGCGGAAGGCAAGAATAAAATTATCAATGGTACGGGTGCTGGGTGTGATGTCGTAGCCCCAAACTGTGGTAAGAATTTGCTGGCGGCTTACAACTTCATTTTTTCGGTCAATCAAAAGTTTCAACAGAGCCGCTTCGCGTTGAGTGAGCTGGATTTTTTTTCCTTTGTTTCCTTTTGCTACAAAAGTTTTGAAATCAATTTCATTAGTGCCAAAAGAAACTGTGGCAATTTTTTTATCTTTCACAGTTCCACGAAGACTATGGCGTACAAGGTTTTTAACCCGAAGTAATAACTCTTCAAGGTTAAAAGGTTTGGTTAGGTAATCATCAGCTCCAAGTTTTAGTCCCATCACTTTATCTTCACTGGTATCTTTTGCAGTGAGAAATAAAATTGGGGTTTCGCGGTCAGTGATCCTGATTTTTTCACACACCTGAAAACCATCCATGTCGGGCATCATGATATCGAGAACAATTAGGTTAAACCGTTGTTCTTTGTGTGTTTTAATTGCCTGCACGCCATTCATAGCAGTCACCACTTCATAGTCTTCCATTTCAAGATTCATCTTTATTACATCAAGAAGATTTTTTTCGTCTTCTACCACAAGAATTCTGTTTGCCATAGTGATTTGGGTTTATTGGTTTATTCAGTCATTGGGTCATTTGCTTTTGTTGAAGCTTTGGGAATATGTATTTCAAATACAGTACCTCTGGGTTCATTATCTTTTACATAAATTTTTCCGTTTAACATTAGCAGAAGTTCTTTTACCATAAACAGACCGATACCGGTTCCAGGTGCGGTGCGTGTTTCTTCGTTTCCGATGCGGTAAAATTTTCCGAAGATTTTTTCTTTCTCCGCATTCGAAATACCTAATCCCTCATCAGTTACAGATAGGATAATTTCGTTTTTCTCTTCAATGAGCGTTCCATATACCTCTGTTGCGTCCGGTGAATATTTCACGGCATTGTCCACAATATTGTTGATGATCGTTTGCAAAGCCATCTTATCTCCCCGTACCATGAGTGAAGGTTGTATTTTAAAAAATATTTTTTTCCGGCTTCCATATACTTCATGAGCTTTAGAAAATATTTCTTCTGTTATAGCGGAAAGATTGCATATACCCGATTCAGGTTTGTAACTATGATCTTCAATACGGGCAGAAAGAAGAAGATTATCAACTAAAATTTTTAATCGTTCTACATCATTGAGGGCATTGTTTATCAGTTTGAAATATTTTTCGTCATCGAGCTTGTGCTTTTTCATTAAGGTTTGAAGAGAAATTTTGGTTGATGCAAGCGGGCTCTTCAGTTCGTGAGTAATTGAAAGCAGAAAATTTTTCTGGCGCCGGTTCAATTCTATTTCTTTTCTGAAACTCCGGTAGAGTTGAACAGTCCCGGCAAAAAGAAGGAACATCATTACTAATCCTTCGCTTAGAATCATTGTCCGCTGCCGCTCGTACTTTGATTCAAGATCTTTATATTCTTTTGAGCTGAGCAGCAACTCTTCTGTTGGATATGCTTCTGCGTTTGTTAGTTGCAAAACTTTTTTTTCTTCAAGAAAAGTTTCTTTGTTTTTTTCAGTGAGAAGTATGGTCCACCAGCTGAAAGAAATAAACATGTAAATCACCATCACATAGAAAAAAATAACCGGACCTTTTCTCATAACCTAAAAGTATTTAAGCTTTTTGAAAAAAATTTTTTGAAAAAATCTTTTGACAATAATGTGACAAAGGAAATTTTGAAATGAATCTGAAAATTAATTTTCTGTTCAGATTTCAATTCTTCATTTGGTCAATAATAGGGTTCACATTCTTAAACCAAACGGAAGGAATAAGCGCCATGTAAAAAGAACCATAATACCCCGCAGGCAACACGGGACTATCTGCATGAGATCTTAATTCATAAAATGGTTTCGCGGCATGATTGTGATGATCACTGTGTCTGGATAATTCAAGAAGCGAAAATCGGCTGGGAAGAAAATCTGATTGCCAGCTATGGGTGGCATTCACTTTTTCATTTTCATTTCGGGTCAACCCATAATGTTCTATGTAATTGACATATTCTAGAAGGAGAATTGAAATGAAACTCTGATTTAAAAAGGCAAACAGAGAAGTGCTTCCTAAAAAAAATCCGACATAAAAATTTAGCACCAACTGAATCAATACTATCATCACTACAAAATTTTTAAGTGAGAAAGAAGATGCATTTTCTTTTTTTAAACGATTGGTTTCAATTCGGAAAGCGCTGAAGAATTGCTGCGGGATGGTCCTGAATATGAAATGGTAAACGGATTCTCCGTAACGCGCTGTAGCCGGATCATTTTTTGTTCCAACTAACTTGTGATGATTTTTGATATGCTCAATGTAAAAATGTCCGTAGTTAACTTGTATGAGGTTCAGAATACCCAACATCCTGAAAATTTTTTTCTTCCGGTGAATCAATTCATGAGCAGAAGTTATGCCGGCCATTCCGCTGTTCAGTCCAGTAGAAACGCTCGCCACCCAAATCCATATTCCGTTGATGGTTCCTGATTTTATTCCGTAAAACATACTGGTCAAACAAACCATCATTGTGATCACATGAAGCATCAGAATGAAATCTGGAATGAAACCTTGCTGTTGATTTTCAGCTGTGTCTTCCGGAAAGAATTTTTCTGAAAATGTCATAATTACTAAGAGGAAAACTGCATTCATAACAGTATACCACCCTCCCAGCAGATTCCCTGAAATTACAAATGGAACAGAAGACAAACTCCATAAATATTTTAGTGAAAAATGCATCTTCATTCTTCAAAAATAATTTTTCTATTTTGCCCTCGAAAAGATTTTTACATGAAAAAATTTCTACTTCTGTTTCTAATCTGTGTTTTTTCCTGTTCTGAAAATTTCGCTCAATGTCCGGGATGTAATATCAATACTGCTTATACTTCACCCGGTATTTATCCAAATCCACTTCCGGATGGAACACAAGGACAACCCTATGATCAGGATGTAACATTTGTAATGTTTACAGATACGCAGGGGCTTACTGTAAATTATTTTAAAATAATTTCAGTCAGCAATTTGCCGTTCGGATTAAATTGGGAGTGCAACAATTCCGCGAATGGATGCGTGTATGATCCTGCAACCAGCATATATGGATGTGTTAAAGTATGCGGAACTCCGCTTCAAAATGGTACATACAACATTGCGGTTGGTGTTCTGGCAAATCTTGCAGTCGTTGGGGATCAGAGTTCTACTATAAATATAGGACTAACAATCAATCCACCTTCAGGTGGTAACCCAAGTTTTACTTTGACACCTACCAGCGGCTGCGATTCTATATCTGTTGATTTTGATGCGCTGATAAATGGTACTCCAAACCCAACAAACTATTCCTGGAATTTTGGAAATGGAAATAGCGGGACACAAATGCACGAGACACAGACATACACGACACCGGGAAATTATAATGTAACACTTCAAACCGACATCCTTGGATTCATTTTAACAGATGTAAGTGTGAATTCTGTAAATGGAAACTGGTGCGGCGATGTTGAAGAACCTAATATTCCTTTTGTTGGTTGTTCGGGCGATCCTGACCTGGTTTTTATAATTGCTGATCAGGGAGGAAATACTATTTATACATCTTCAGAAGCTACTGATATGCAATCAGCCAGTTGGAACGGACTAAATGTTTCGCTACTCTATCCACCTTTTTCCATTACCATTTGGGATATTGATGTCGTATCTCAAAATGATAATTTAGGAACTTTTGCTTTCAATGGAACTTCAGCCGGAGTATTTCCTTTTAACGGTGCGGGCGGAACATCAGGAACAATAACTATCGCAACTACTGTTCTTGCAACTTATAATGATACTGCTATCGTTTCGGTTTTTGATTCGCCTGCTATTCCGGTTATTTCCTTCTCACCAAACGACACCATGTGCAATGGTGATACAATAATATTATCTATCAGCAATCCGAATAACTATGCAGTGCAGTGGTATAATGATTCTACTCAAATTGTCAATGCAACTGCCAATCAATATGCAGCAAGCACTACAGGAAATTACTCGGTAGTAGTTACAAACTCAAATGGGTGCTCAAAAGGTTCAGCTGTCACTCATATAACCGAACAACCAACACTGCCTACAATTACTTTTCAGATCCACGCCGACACACTGCAAACTTTTTTAACTAATTACAATCTGCAATGGTTTCTTGATGGAGCCCCGATTTCGGGAGCAACGAATGATACATACATAATTTCTGACAGCGGAGAATACTTCCTATTGGCAAGTGATATTTTTGGGTGTGAGAGAAGTTCTGATACCTATCAGATTAATTATTCCATCTCACCCAATTTGCTTGAAAACATTTCAACTAATGTTTACCCAATTCCTGCAAAACACTTTATTCAAATAGATATTGCTGGCTGGAAAACCGGTAATGCTGATTTAAGTTTAATCGATATGGCCGGCCGAATTATTTATTCTGAGGAAATTTCTTCAGATAATTCCGGGTTAAGAAAAATTACACTGGAACTTAAAGATATAAGCGATGGATTTTATGTTTTAAAAATTGAAGGTTCAAATATTCTTATTCATCGCAAAATTGTCATCCGAGAGTAGCTTATGTATTATATTTCAAACAATATCGTGTATTTTTGAAAACAAATATTTTGGCAATTAACATTTACAACTATTTTGCACCCTGTGAAACAAAACCGGTAACTGAATGAATAAAATTTTACTCCTAATAAGCTTCGCGTTATTTTTTTCTATAAATGCAAAAAGTCAATGTACCCCTTCTTTTCAGGGAAGCGGTGCTGGCATTGAACCAGATAGCGCAACCAATTTACCACATGCAATTGAGGGCTTACCATATGATGCCTCAGTTCAATTTAAGGCTCCACTGGATACAACTGCCTCAGTTGGTGGTTTTCCGGTAAACATTACAATTGAAGATATCACTATCACAAGTGTTACCGGCCTCTCATCCATTCCAAATATTTCTCCATTCACTTATGTTCCAAATCCTGCTACAGGAGTTTTCTTGGGCGGCGGATTGGGATGTATTCAAATTACCGGCACTCCTGCAATTGGAAGCGCGGGCACTTATCCGATCACTGTAAGCTTAGATGTTCACTTTCATATTATTGGAACAACTCAACAATTAACTCAACCTCAAACTGTATCATTCTATAAAATTGTAGTTGACTCAAATACAGCCGCTCCTTCAATCAGCAAGGGGAAATTTGATGTTGCCCAAAATTTTCCAAATCCATTTTCAACTAAAACAAGCCTGAGTTTTAATCTTCCTGTTGCTTCACAGGTTAATTTCAAGGTTTATGATTTGGTAGGAAATGTTATGGAGGAAAAAGTTATTGACGGAAAATCCGGAGTGAACACATTTATTTTTGATGGATCAGATTTAGATGAAGGAATTTATTTCTATAGTTTAGAAAGCAACAATGCTATTCTGACCAAGAGATTAATAATTGAAAGAAAATAATTACTGATAAATTATCTGAGAAAAGCAAGACAAATCGTCTTGCTTTTCTTTTTACAGGAAATTTTTTTTGACCACATTTGCGACCAACAAAAACTTAAATCAAATAAATAAAATTATGGGAAGAGGAGATAAACGATCAGCCAAAGGAAAAAGATTCAAAGGATCATACGGCAACTCGCGTCCGCAGCGTGCAAAGAAAAATGCTCCTGCAAAAACAGCAGCACCGGCTCCGGCTAAAAAAACCGCTAAGAAGGCTGCAACTAAAAAGAAAGCTGAATAGTTTTTTTTGTAATTAAAAAGTCTGAAGCCCTGATTCAAAACGAATCAGGGTTTTTCTTTTTTATCAAAAGGATCAGTCAATAAGGGTAAACGGAAATCTCATTCTCATTCATTACCCAAAGACAATGTTGAGCCACACGAACCAGTTTCGAATTTTCGGGAAGTACTGTGATCAAACGCTCTTCAAAATTTTTTGATAAATAAGTGAAAAGCGAATTTCCTTTTTGATAAAAAATATTTCCATTGACCACCTGAAATTGCTTCACCCCTTTAAGAGGGATTTTATAAATGAATGAACCAAACATATCGAAAGCTAGTATTCCCTGTGTTGAATCACTAACATAGAGCATTTGATTTTCCTCCATCATAAACTCAGGGTGAAATGCTTCAGAAGAAATTGAATTCAGCTGCACAGTTTCCTCTGTCTCTTTTAATTTCATATCAAATTTTTTCATTTTCATTTCTGCCTCATCATATACCCAAAAGCCACCATCGCCTGAATTACAAGCCACAGAAGGGTTCTGAATTCCAATAAATGATAAATTAATGTCCGTAATATATGAGAGAGTATTATCAAGAAAATAAATTGAACTGCTATTCCGATAAAGAACAAGGATTTTCAGTGAATTGGTGGCATCAATGGTTGCAACCTCTCCTTCTGCTTTTACCTGAAATTCAAATTGCCAGACACCCGTAGAATCATATTTAACTATTTGATTTTTGTCAGTAACTACATAAGTATTCTTCAGATTATCGGTGGTAAAAAACAAAGCGTGTAATTGAATTGCAAACAACAGGTGCCAGATCGGTTGCATCAGTTTTGTTTTTTATAGAATTTCAATTCAACCTTCACGCCATCAAATACCGCATAACTATTATAACGAAGCCAGTCTCCCGTATTGATGTAGTGACTGCTTTCACTCAGTTTGAAATCAAGTGCAAGGTGTCTGTGTCCAAAAATAAAATAGTCGAAATGTTCCTGGCTTAACTTCTCTCTGCAATAACCAATCAGCCATTCTTTCTTTTCGGTTAAGAATTTTTCTTCAACATTTCCATTCAGCCAACGATTGTCATAACTCCATTTTTTGCCCAACCAGACTCCGAAATTGGGGTGAAGCCGGGCAAAGCACCAGCGAAAAAATTTTGCATGAAATATTTTTTTTATGAATTTGTATTTGTAATCGCCTGGCCCTAATCCATCGCCATGGCCTATATGAAATTTCCTGCCATTACATTCAAAACTACTTTCATGGTGAAGAACTTTTATTCCCAGTTCTTCTTCAAAATAATTTTTCATCCATTGATCGTGATTTCCGGAAAAAAAATAAATCGGAATTTTTTTATCAGAGAGCGTTGCAAGTTTTCCAAGCACACGAACAAAACCTTTCGGTACTACCTCTCGATATTCAAACCAGAAATCAAACAAATCACCCAGAAGGAAAATGCATTGAGCATCCGTTGAAATTTCATCAAGCCAGTTGATAAATAATCTTTCGCGTGCTAAACTTTTTTCGCGATTCGGTACACCGAGATGCAAATCGCTTACGAAATAAATTTTTTTTCCGGATTCAACCGTTGAGGGAAATTGCATCAGCGAACAGGGTCGTCAATCAAAAAAACATAAACCTCCTTTGGTCCATGCGCTCCCAGCACCAAAGTTTTTTCAATATCGGCTGTACGGCTAGGTCCGGTGGCGAATGAGATCATTGATGGAAGATTCCCTTCATACTTTTTCTGCAGAAATTGTGTAGCATCTTTCAAATCAAAAAACAATTGGGAAGTGTATGCAACAGTTATATGAACCGGAGGAAAAATCGGAAGGGTACGCCCGCTAAGTTGCCTGCTTGAGAGCAGCACAGTTCCGGTCCTGGCAATCAAACATTCACAAAGTGTAACGCCCGCATCTGCTTTGTCCAAAGATTTTCCGACACGGCATTTATTAAAATCAAACCGTTGAAATAAATCTTGCAGCGGATTTTCCCAGCAGAACAAGTGATTCCATTTTTTCTCTTCGGCTACATGCGAAATAGAATTTATAAATTCATTAATGCTGGCGCAGTAAATAAAATTTCCCTGAATCTTAGTGAACTCCTGGGCAAAAATTATATCGAGCGAATCCTCAGGCGCTTTATAAACAGATAAATTCTGATCAGTGTTTGGAAAAGGAACCGAAGTTTTATGAATCAGTGCTTTCCGGATTTTTTTGAGAACTCTTTCCTTGCTGGTTGGTTCCATGTTTTCAATACTTGCACAAATGTAATTGTTTGAACAATTAAAGTAAGGTAAAGTGATATCCATTGATAAACAACAACTGCACTTATTCAATCAAACTATTAAACAAAATCCATTATACATGATTCCCAAATTGGCTCCTCTTATATTTGTTTTCACTGAATGAAATTCAATAAATTTTTTTTCGTACTAACAATTGTCATTGCTTCATGCAATACTGAAACAACCCAACAGTCGGCTCCTGATAATTCAAAAGTACTCACGCTGGCTGATGGCGATTACATTCAGTTTCCGGATGCAACAAAATGGAATGCTGACTGGAAAAAAGATAACACGCTCACCATTCACTGGATGCAGGAACCTGATAATCTGCATCCGTGCAACGGGCGCACGCTCTCCCGCTCCGTGGTGTTCTCGCTTATACATCGTTCGCTTGTAGCGCTCAATCCGCTTACGAGAAAACTTGCGGCTGATTTGATAAAAGAAATTCCGGAATCTGCAGATGGAAAAACTTTTCACTTCACTTTGAAAGATGAGCCGGCATTTAATGATGGAACGAAACTCACCACCGACGATGTATTGTTTTCATTCAAGACTTACAAATGTTCGCTTGTGAATTCGGCAGTTCGCAATTCATCAAACGGGATTGAAAATGTAACAGCTGAAAGTGCTGAATCTTTCACCATCACTTTTAAAAATGTTTTGGCCGGAAATCTTTTTTCGCTCACCGATTTCCCAATACTCGAGCGAAAATTTTATGATGCTGAAAATGTGTTGGGAAAATATTCATTCACCGATTTTGAAAAAGAAATGGTTGCCACAAAAGCCGATGCGCTCAGCATTTGGGCACAAAATTTTAACGACGGAAAATTTGGCAATGATGTTTCGCTCATTCAGGGATTAGGTGCTTACCAAATTACCGACTGGCAGCGCGGGCAAACACTCACGCTCACGAAAAAAGAAAATCACTGGACACAAAAACTTTCTTCTGATATACTGAATCGCGCTTCGCCTGAAAAAATAATTTTCAAAATCATTACCGATGAAAATGCGCTGCTGCTTGCTGCACGAAACCAGGATTTTGATGCAAGCTTTTGGTTACCGGGAAAGGTGCTGATGGATTTGCAAAAAGATTCAGTGTTCAATCAGAATTATTATTCGTGCTACACGGCAAGTTACGATTACTCCTACATTGGTTTCAATACAAAACCTACTGACAGCAAGCGCGCCGAAATATTTGATGACCTGAATGTGCGCAAAGCATTTGCCTTGCTCACGCCGGTCGATCAAATCATTGCAAACCTGCTTGGCGGGAAAGCATTGCGAATGACTTCCATCGTTTCTCCTCTGAAAAAAGATGTTTTCGTTTCATGGTTGAAGCCTTATGAATTCAATATTGATGAAGCGAAAAAATTATTGAGTGATGCCGGCTGGAGCGACACCGATGGCGATAAAATTCTTGATAAAAAAATCGGCGGAAAAAAAATTGAAATGAAAGTGGAATTGCTTTTCCCACTCGGGCCCAGCGTGATTCGCGACATGACTCTGCTGCTTAAAGATGCATATGCAAAGGCGGGAATTGATTTGCAGCCAGTGGTGCTCGACCCGAATGCGCTTGGTGCGCGCCTGGTGCAACACGACTTTGATATGTATCTCGGCGGATTGAGTTCTTCTTCGGCTCCCGATGATTTCACAAACAGCTGGAGTCATTCATCATGGCAAAATCATGGAATGAATTTTACCGGCTTCGGCAACGGAGCAACCGATGCCATCATTGATTCCATTAAATCATGCCTGAATGAATCAAAGCGAATTGAAACTGAGCGCGCATTTCAGAAAATGGTGTATGACGATTATCCGATTATCCCGCTTTACTACAATGTGAAAAAGATTGCAGTGAATCGCCGCTGGGCAAATGTTATCGTGTGTTTTGATAAGCCATACATTTTGTTTGGCAATCTTGAGTTGATGAGCAATAAACTTTCCTATTGATTCATGCGCCGCCGAATCATTACACGAATTCTCTGGTTGTTCCCGGCGCTTCTTTTTGTTTCAATGTTGGTTTTTTTCATCACGCAACCGCAGGTTGATTTATCAAAGCTTAATGATCAACCGGCGGATATTTTTTCAGTGAATCAACTTCATTCTCAATCAAAACTTCCGCTTTTTTATTTTACCGTTACCTCGCTAAACGAGCCCGACACTGTTTGGAAAATGACTGGCGATGAAAAGGAAAAGTTGCGCCTAAATTCTTCATGGAAAAAATATGTTCCTGCCATTCACTTTCATGCCGATAATCAGTATCACCGATGGCTTTTCGGCGATGACGAAAGCGGCTCGAAAGGAATTCTCAGGGGAGATTTCGGAAAATCTGCACAAACGGGTTTGCCAGTAACCACGCAACTGCTGCCGAGGTTTTGCCGCTCGTTTGTTATAGTTTTTGTTTCACTATTGCTCGCTTTTTTCATTAGCATTCCGGTTTCGGTTTTTATGGTGTTGAACCCTCAGAAATTATTTTCAAAAACACTGCATGCCATTTTTCTTGTTCTCTATATCGCTCCAACCTTTTGGATCGCTGTTTTGTTGCTCATGCTTTTTGCCAATCCAAAAATGTTTTCTGTTTTTCC
>DMRR01000126.1:0-2836 GCA_003455275.1 Bacteroidota bacterium
ACCGGCGCTTCCAAAACTGTTTTCGCTAAACATTTTATCCGTGAACATATGAACGAGCTATACACTAAGAAGTCAGAACAGATGACAACGGGGCTTGGCAGCAACAATATTGAAAGCGAAGAGGCAATTATCCCTTTACTTAAAATCGGTAAGCTCAAAGTAAAAAATTATCACGCTCACATACTCGATCTTTCTCAGGTAAATGAAACTTATTCCCAAGTGGACCTTCCGGGAATTGACGGAGTAATTGGTTGTGATTTATTATTAGAACACAACGCCACGCTTAATTTCAAGAAGCGTGTTTTAATAATGAACGAATAAAAAAAAATCCTGTCGTGAAAATTCACAACAGGATTTTTATCCTGAATCGGATATTCCTATCTAAAAATTCTTAATCGTGTCCTCCCTTTTTACAGCAAGCAGGAAGATTTTGATATGCTGTTGCATCTGCTTTTACATCATCAGCATCATAACCTGCTTTGCTGATTGCAGTTTTTATCTCGGCAACAGAAACTTTTGTTGAGTCATAAGTCACTGTCACTTTTTTATCTTTCAGATTAAGTTTTGCATTGCTAACTCCTTTTAGTTCAAGAAGAGCCGATTCGATTCTCGATTTACACTCTCCGCAAATAGCAGAAGTTTGAATTACCACGGTTTCCTTTCCTCCAAAAATATTTTTAGCAAAAGATTGGTTCTTCATTACAACAATAAAAATCATTGAGAGAAGAATTAAGATTGATTTATTTTTCATTGAATTGAATTTTTATTTTTTTAATTATTATTTAACTGCAAATCTAATTCCAAGATAAAACATCCTGCCGGTCAGCGGGCCCCAGACAAGAGAAGAATCAAAATAATCACTGTATGGATTTTCTGCTGATATGATGGATTGTTTTTGAATAAAGTTTGTCAGATTTTCTGAGCCAACATACCATTCCCATTTTTTCCATTTGTAATTTACCTGTGCTAGCACTCTGAAGTAAGAAGGCGAAGTTTCGCTGAACTGAAATTCCTCAGGATTTGAAAATGTATTTGGAATCCGCTGCTCTCCTACCCATTGAACAGTCGCATCAAATTTCCAGTGAATGTTTGGTTCATAAGAAGTATTAAACAATGCGCGATGTAATGGTGTCAAAGCTTTTTGCATCAATACTCCATGAAGAGTTTGTTGTGCATTATTGTATTTGTACGAGAGCCGGACTTCAAATTCACGCGCAACAAAAAAATTGAACGATGCCTGAATGCTATTTGCATATGACTGCCCGCTGAGGTTTCCAATTAAAACTTGCTGAGGAGAAAAATCATAATCCACCACAATCTGGTTTTCAAACTGTGTTCGGTAAACATCGAGGCTGAAATTTGCTTCGCGTTCATTGAGGTAAAAATTCTGCGTAAGGTTCGCTCCGAAATTCCATGCAATTTCATGAGTCATCTCTTTTGAAAAAACTATTTCACGAGAGGTTGCCATGATGGCGGGGTTCTCGGCAAACACATTCGAATAGCGAAATCCTCTTCCGCCCGAAGCTCGAAAGGTTGTGTTTTTCGTCCAGTTCCATCTGATATGAAGGCGTGGAGTAAATTCTATATGCTGTTCATCATCATCTGCACGAATTCCAATTACTGCCGAGAAATTTTTTAAATCATCATAAGTGTATTCAGCAAATGCACCGGGAATATTTATTGTGTAACCGGAAAGCAAAGTGTCGTTATCAGAGGTAGAAACTAACTGTTCATGCGAATCATCAAAAAGATAACTCAGACCTGCACGATACTTATGTTTTGTATTTCCGAGAATGGATTGCCAGATAAGATTTGCATAAAGCGATTGCTCACTACCGCTGTAATTATTCAAACCAAAATTTCCATCCTGCTGATGATTTATTCCTGAAAGTTGTATTCCGAGTGACTGATATTCCTTAGTTGGATTGTAGCTAGTTTTATAAAACGCTTCTTCGCGCAACACTTTCAAATTAGTGAGGTACGGAGGAAGCGTGTCATTATGAAAATGCTTTCCGATTTGACCGCCATTTCTTTCATCATAAATAAATTTTGCGCCGAACATTCCTTCGAAATGTTTTCCCAAGGAATATTTCCAGCGATTAAAAACCTGCGCTTGCTTGAACTCCGGCATGTCTACAAACCCATCACCATTTGCATCGTGTGTTTTTTGCATTCCGCTTCCGCTTGCAAATAACATTGTGCTTACTTTTTTATTGAAGCGATGTGCATACTGAAGATTCAGTTCTCCCCTGCCCTCATTGTTTCCGTAAGCATTTACAAAAAACTTTTCTGCTGTCTCCGGTTTTTTCAATTCAACATTTATCTGACCGGTTATACTTTCAAAACCATTTGCAACACTTCCGGTTCCTTTATTAAGCTGAATACTTTCGACCCAGGATCCGGGTATCCAGTTGAATCCATTATTTATGGCAAGACCTCGAACAGTTGGCAACACATCCGTCATTGTCTGCACATAAATTCCGGAGAGGCCAAGCAGTTGAATTTTTTTTGCTCCGGTAACTGCATCTGTGAATGACACATCAACAGTTGGATTCGATTCAAAACTTTCGGCAAGATTGCAACATGCATTTTTCCGGAGTTCATTCGAAGTAAGAACCTCCGTCTTCACGGGATTCATAGTGCTGATGTATGAGTCACCTTTCTTTCCTGTGATGGTAACATCATTCAGTTGAATGTTTTTCTTCAGAACAACTTTAATTGATTCATTCAAGGAAGTAATTGTATCCGGTTTGTATCCGACATAAGTAATGACAAGTGAAGTTGCATTGCCCGGACCATGTAAATGAAAACTTCCGTTTGCATCGGTAATTGCGGC
>DMRR01000126.1:3125-3860 GCA_003455275.1 Bacteroidota bacterium
ATGGTTGTTCCCGGAAAGAAAACATTTGCTCCTTCGAGCGGCATTTCCTTTCCTTCGCTGTTCAGTTCCACAACTGTGCCTTCAACATGTTGTGCATGTGTAATTGATATGGTACTGATGATCATTATCAGTACACTGATTATTTTCTTTCCCGCTTTGCGGGAATTCACAATTAAAAATTGACAAATTGAAAAGTTCAACATTAAAAAATTATTTGAGTTAACAATTGTGCGAATAGATAATTCACACTTGAATGAGATTCCGGTTTACCGGATCAAATTCATAAACTCAAATTCTGAAGACCTGTAAATAAGATTGTCCGCAAACATTTGGCGGAGGATACTTTTCGACGAAAAAATTTTCTTCAAAATGAATCAATTCAACAGAAATATATTGTGATTGATTCAAAAATATTTTTATTGGACTAAAAGATTCTTCAGTTTTATTCTGAAGAGAAGTGTAATCAGCGTTTAGCTTTTGATACTTGATAGTTGTGGTGCAGCATCCGCAATCGTCTTTCCCGGTGCATGTCATTCGCTTGCATTTTTCCAAATTGCACTCGTGTTGCGTAATGCTCACACCGGTAGTAGCGATACAGAAGAGAAGAAGAAAAAAAAGGTTAAGAATTTTTTTCTGCACGGAGCAAATGTATTTCATGAAAAATATCTAACGCACTTTCTTCATATTTCTGGTAATCCATTCCACAGCCTTCTTCACATAATATTCATCATCCTT
>DMRR01000126.1:4220-6168 GCA_003455275.1 Bacteroidota bacterium
CTGCGTTCCCAAAGATTTTTTGACTGAATTAATTTTTTGCTTAACCGAAAAATTTCTTCACGCAGAATCTTGTTGCTGTTCTTCAGCGATTGCATTCCAACAGTATCGCAGGTTGCCCAGTCAGAAATGTCTTTTGAAATACTCTTTACCCATTTTAATTTTTCAGCTGCCTCCTTTTTTGAAATCTCACGAACCAGTTTTGCGGCCAGTAACCGCTCTTCATAAGCGCCGGATTTCCATACCAGGTTCACTAATTCCCACCCAAGCGATTTATAGTTCTTAGCTAAATCATTGAGCACCGGATTTTTTACTCCATAAATTTTCTGAGAGCCGGGTACAAATTTTTGTATAGCTGTTTTGTGACTTTCCGATGAATTCGATTTTAGTTCTGCCTGAATTTTTTTTAGCGCTTCCAGTGTTGTCATGCTGACAAATCTAGATTCTGTGGTCATTCGTTATTCAAGGTGTTGCCAACCTAAAATTCCGTTTCTTTTCTTCAAGTATCATGAAATTACATTTGCAACGAAATAAAAACCCGAATGAAAAAAGCTATTCAGTTTTCGATCATACTAATTTTTCAAGTTTCATTATTCAACTTCCATCTTTCAGTAGCTCAAACCACATTTGTTCCGCTTAATACGGACACTTATCATTATGCTGATCGCCTTGAAATAAAATCAGGTCATTTTCTCTCGGGCATTCATACTTCTATAAAACCTTATCGTCGTGATTATATCATGAATGCAATTGATCAGTTTGATACAATTTATCCTTCAGTTCGATTCACTCACACTGATGGAGGAATTCTTGAATACCTCGACAACGACAACAGCGAATACAACCTGAGCGACACCATTCTGAGCAACAAACCGATTTATTATTTCTATCGCACCAAGGCAGATTTCTATTCTGTGCAAAACGAAGATTTCATGCTACGCATAAATCCTGTAATTTATTTCAGTTCAGGAACAGACACCTTCTCAAACGACGGCAGAAGATTCATAAACACGCGCGGCGTCGATGCACGCGGATGGATTGCACAGAAAGTGGGATTCTACATTTACATTGGAGAAAACCAGGCGCGCTATCCGAAGTATGCACAGAACTTCACTAAGTATTTAGATGCAGTTCCCGGGGAGGGCTACTACAAAGATTTTAAAACAAACGGAGTCGACTTTCTCACGACAAGAGGCTACATCAATTTCACTGCGGCTAAATACATCAACTTCACTTTCGGGCGCGATAAGAATTTTATCGGCAATGGTTATCGCAGTTTGCAGCTTTCAGATTTCAGCGAAGATTATCTATTCCTGAAACTTTCTACACAGGTTTGGAAATTGAACTACACCAACATTTTCGCTGACCTTACATCTGATTTCATTCGCGGAGGCGACCGGTTGCTCCCGAAAAAATATGCTGCCTTCCATCACCTGAGTTTGAATGTAACTCGATTTATGAATGTGGGTTTGTTTGAGAGTGTGGTCTTCCATCGAAAAGACTATTTCGAGTTTCAATACCTGATACCAGTAATTTTTTATCGCGGCGTGGAACAGGGACTCGGCAGCCCGGACAATGCGTTCATTGGTGCTGATGCGAAGATCAATTTCCTTCGTGCGTTTTCTATTTATGGTCAGCTTACGATTGATGATTTGAATTTCGGTGCGCTGAAGGGCGGCGATGGATATTGGGCTACAAAATTTGGTGGTCAACTTGGATTTAAATATGTGGATGCATTTACTATAGAGAACCTCGATCTTCAACTCGAAAGCAATTGGGTGCGCCCCTACACATACACACACTACGACAGCATTGCAGATTACACGCACTACAATCAGCCGCTTGCTCATCCGCTCGGAGCGAACTTCAATGAGATTCTTGGAATTGCACGATACCAGCCAACACGAAATTTTTGGATAACGGTGAAATGGTTTGATACATGGATCGGGCT
>DMRR01000126.1:6565-6913 GCA_003455275.1 Bacteroidota bacterium
ATTCCGTTTACAATAATCAAATCGGGCAGGGAGTGCAGACACATATTCAGCAGGGCGAACTGCAATTCACCTGGATGGCGAAACACAATTTCTACATTGATGCAGGAGTAAACTATCGTGTTGCCAACTCAAAAGTGAATCGCTACGACGAAGGTGTTCTCTATTGGTATGCTTCTCTTCGGTTGGGTATTCCTTCGAAGTGGCTGGAGTTTTAGTTGTTGGTCGGGAGACCAACAAGGGAATGAAAAAAATCTTCACATCAATTTCATTTCAGAATTTCTTCTGAAATATTTTCAGCAATTACATTCGTCCGCTAATGAAGAGACTGCTTCTCGCCATTCACCTTTC
>DMRR01000132.1:0-643 GCA_003455275.1 Bacteroidota bacterium
AGCCCGACACACATTTACAGTGCAGGCACCTGGTATCCGAGTGTAACGATCACGAGCACTACGGGATGTGTAACAGTCATCAATCCACTTGATACCATTCTGGTGCATCCATTGCCGGTAGCGGACTTCACGAGCAATCCTGATTTTGGTGTGACCACGATTTTGGAAGAAGCCAACTACGAGTTCACCAACACTTCAAGTGGTGCTGACTTCTATCAATGGATATTCGGTGACGGAACGGGTGACACCACAACAGACGCCACGCACACTTACACCGAAGCCGGAAACTATGATGTGACGCTGATTGCAACCACCATTTATGGTTGTGCGGATACCATCACACGCACACCCATCATCATCATTGACGAACCATCACTGTGGATCCCGAATGCGTTCACTCCGAACGGCGACGGCATCAATGACTTCTTCGGCATCTACGGCACCTCAATAAAATCCTATCATATGAAAATCTTTGACCGCTGGGGTGAAATGATTTTTGAGAACAACGATTACTTCCCGACCTGGGATGGAAACTACCACGGGGTTCCGCTCAATGTTGGCGTGTATGTTTACCTGGTTCAGGTCGATTATAAAGACGGTACCACCATCTGGCGTAAAGGCGATGTGACGCTCATTAGGTAGG
>DMRR01000132.1:946-2703 GCA_003455275.1 Bacteroidota bacterium
ACTTCTACAATTAATATGTGATAAGAGTAGCATGCCATGCCACATAGTTTTATTGTTATAACTCTATTATTGCTTCAATAAAATATGTACTGCATTGTTGATATAGAAACAACGGGTGGAGGTTCATCATTTCACCGAATAACTGAAATTGCCATAATAAAACATGATGGTGTAAACATTGTTGATGAATTTACGACACTATTGAATCCAGAGAGAAATATTCCGTGGAATATTACCAGACTCACTGGAATTACAAACGAAATGGTGAGCGATGCACCAAAGTTTTATGAAGTTGCCAAAAGAATAGTAGAGATTACAGAGAACTGTGTATTCGTGGCGCATAATGTTTCATTCGATTACAATTTCATTAAGAACGAATTCAAACAGCTGGGATTTGAATTCAAACGCCATAACCTATGCACCGTTAAAATGAGTCGTGCTCTTATCCCGGGAAAGAAATCTTACAGCCTGGGAAATCTTTGCAACTCTTTGGGAATTGAAGTTAAGGAAAGACACCGTGCATCAGGAGATGCATTTGCAACAGCAAAACTCTTTGAGTTACTTTTTAGCATCAATAAAAATTATATTGAATCTCGAATAGGAAATTCGAATTATGCTTTCAGCGGATTAAATGCTTCACTCGATAGAAAAAAAATTGACAGTTTACCTGAAGAAACAGGGGTATATTATCTTTATGATATACACGGACGGATCATTTACATTGGAAAAAGCACAAATATCCGGCAGCGCGTCTTACAGCATCTTGAAGGAAAAGGAAGTTCTAAAAGCTCTTGGATGCGCCGCTCGATTGCCGACATCAGTTATGAATTAACCGGCAGCGAATTAATTGCCTTGTTGCTTGAGGCAGATGAAATAAAAAAACTTCAGCCGTTTTTCAATCGTTCTCTGAAAAGAAAAAGATTCAATTATGGAATTTGCCTTGAAAAAAATAGAGAAGGATATCTGTGCATAAGCGCAGAACCAATTGAACAAATAGGCCAGGATGTTGTTATCACATTTGCAAGCATGAAAGAGGCGAAAACTGTTTTGAATTACATGCTCGACCGCTACAGACTTTGTCAGCGATTTACAGGTTTATATGATACAGATGGTGCATGTTTTAATCATCAGGTTCATGAATGTTTTGGTGCATGCATAGGCAAAGAACTGCCCGATAGTTATAACAAGCGTGTAAATGAAGCGCTTCGATATTTCAGAAATGAAACTAAAAAGAATGTCGTAATAGTTGATGACGGAAGAACATCAGGTGAGAAGTCAGTAGTTTGTTTGGAAGAAGGCAACTATAAAGGCTTTGGCTATATTGATGAAAGTTTTTCTGCAAATGGTTGGGACGATATTCGTGAAAGCATAAAACCATTTCAGAACAATCGCGATACGGAACAGATCATACGACAATATCTTTTAAAGAATAAAGTGAAAGTATTAGAGTTCTGATTTTCAATTGAAATACTTTCAATCACTGATGCATCGATTCAGACATTTTTATTTCACTCTTTTGTTCGGGGCGCTTATGTGGCTCGGCTGGACGCCACGGCTCTTTGAGTTTACCTTACTGTTTGCTTTTGTTCCATTGCTTGTAATGGATGAAGACATGAGGCAGAAAAAAAAATCTGTATGGAAAGTTTTCATCAATTTCTACCTTGCATTTTTCTGGTGGAATTTATTCTGCACCTGGTGGGTGGCGAACACCTACTCAGGAACACACGATGTATCAAGCATAGTTGCCGGTGCGCTTG
>DMRR01000257.1 GCA_003455275.1 Bacteroidota bacterium
CTATACAAAACATGAGAAGCAAACCCATTTCCGACCGGAAGCAGCTTAATGGCCGGCCAAAGAACATGCTGAAAAAATACCAAAGCAAAGGCAATGAACCTTAAACCGTCGAGGTTTGGAAAAAATATCTTGTTCTGTTTGATCATTGCAAAGTTCTATTTCAAAATGCTGTTATAAGCCGGTTGATCGGTCAAAAAAGCGGCGAACATCTAAACCCAATATACGAGAGTATTCGTTAGCACCTTTCTTATTGAGGTGTGTAGCATCGAAAAAGAAACTCACCGATGAATTGGATTGGGTGAAGTTCAGCGGTGCGGCTTGGGTGAAGGATGGATTTTACTATTCGCGTTATGACACACCGGAGAAAGGAACTGAACTGAGCGGCGCGAATCAAAATCAGAAAGTATTTTTTCATAAGTTGGGAGATTCGCAGAGTAATGATCAACTCATTTATTCTGATAAGAATAATCCGCAGCGATACTTCGGTGCGCAAACCACTGACGACGGAAGATTTCTTTTCGTGAACATCAGCGCCGGAACCAGCGGAGGTCAGATAATTGGAAAAGATTTACGCGCAGGCGACAGCGATTTCAAACTGTTGTGTCCGGGCTTCGATAATGATTATACCATTCTTGATAATCAGGATAATTATCTTATCTGTTTCACTAACTACAATGCACCGAACTACAAAGTGGTGCTCATTGATTTCAATAATCCTGCACCTGAAAACTGGAAGGATTTGATTCCTGAGCAAAAAGAATTACTGCAGAATGTTTCAGTTGCCGGAGGAAAACTTTTTACAACCTACCTGAAAGATGCTTCGAGCCATGTATACCAATATTCACGAGCCGGAAAAATGGAGCGCGAAATTCAATTGCCCGGAATTGGAACTGCTGCTGGTTTCAGCGGAGAGAAGGACGATGCACAATTATTTTTCTCTTTCACTTCTTTCACCACACCCGCAACTATTTACTCCTATGACATAGCAAGCGGTGATGTAAAACTTTGGATGAAACCCGAACTCACTTTCAATCCTGATGATTATGTAACTGAACAAGTTTGGTATACCAGCAAGGATTCTACTAAAGTGCCGATGTTTCTGGTTCATAAAAAAGATCTGAAAATGGACGGAACAAATCCAACTCTGCTTTATGGTTATGGCGGATTTGATATTCCCATGACTCCGAATTTTAATGCGAGCCGGATGGTGTTGCTGGAGAATGGAGGAATTTATGCGATGGCAAATCTGCGGGGCGGCAGTGAATATGGCGAAGCATGGCACAAAGCCGGAATGCTTGATAAGAAACAAAATGTGTTTGATGATTTTATTGCTGCTGCTGAATATCTCATCGCGCAGAAATATACTTCCTCACAAAAACTCGCCATACTTGGACGAAGCAATGGTGGTTTGCTCGTGGGCGCGTGTGAAACTCAGCGCCCTGATTTGTATAAAGTATGTTTCCCCGGTGTGGGTGTGCTCGATATGTTGCGCTACCACAAGTTCACTGTCGGATGGGGATGGGCAGTTGAATACGGAAGCAGCGACAATGCCGATCAGTTTAAATACCTGGTGAAATATTCTCCGCTTCATAATGTGAAGCCAACAAACTATCCTGCAACACTCATTACTACTGCAGATCATGATGACCGCGTGGTGCCTGCGCACTCATTCAAGTTTGCCGCAACTCTTCAGGCAAATCAAAAAGGAACCGCGCCAACACTTATTCGAATAGACACAAATGCCGGACACGGCGGCGGCAGACCTCTGAGCAAAACGATTGATGAAGACACCGATATCTATTCGTTTATGTTTTACAATATGGGAGTAACGGTGAAGTAGGAGTTAGTGGTTAGTGGTTGGTGGCTGGTGGTTAGTATTTAGTAATACGACCACAATTGAAATTCAAGCGGCTGAGAATTTTTTCTTATCAGCTTTTTATTTCATTCAAAAGTTTCGATTTCTAGAGATAGTCCAACCACCAACCACTAGCCACCAACCACCAGAATTAAAGATATCGATTCCTGTTCGCGTTATTGTTTGCAGCACTCTTACTTTTTTCTTCCTTGAAAGAAAAATGAGAATTAGAATTTCTGTTTGAAGAAAATTTCTTCTTGAATTTCTGAGAGCGATGCTGACCAAATGGCCTTTTCTGTTGAGGAGGATTCACTACACCTGAAACTGAAGCTAAAGAATTTGAATCCATTGCCCACGGATTATCAGCAACAACAGGAACGGAAAATCCAATGAGTTTATTGATATCGCGCAGATATTCTTTTTCTTCAGCATCGCAGAAAGAATATGCAACACCACTTAGTCCGGCTCTTCCCGTTCTTCCAATGCGGTGAACATAGGTTTCTGGAATGTTGGGCAAGTCGTAATTGATCACATGCGAGAGTTCATCGACATCAATTCCTCTTGCAGCGATGTCGGTTGCTACTAACAGCCGTGTTCTTCCTGACTTAAAATTCCCAAGTGCACGCTGCCGGTGATTCTGTGATTTGTTTCCATGAATGGCTTCGGCATGAATGTGTTCGCGGTGCAATTGCTTCACTACTTTATCAGCGCCATGTTTTGTTCGTGTAAACACAAGTGCTGATGCAATCTTTGAATCTTTTAGTAAGTGAACAAGCAGCTTTAACTTATTGCTTTTCTCTACGAAAAAAACTCCCTGTTGAATTTTCTCAACTGTAGTTGAAGGTGGCGTTACTTCCACCTTTACCGGATTTATCAAAATAGAATTTGCCAATTGTTTGATATCATCCGGCATGGTAGCAGAGAAGAAAAGTGTTTGCCTTTTCACAGGAAGCCGGTTGATCACCTTGCGTACATCATTGAGAAAACCCATGTCAAGCATGCGGTCAGCTTCATCGAGCACAAATATTTCGATATGCTGGAGAGAAATGAATTGCTGCGAAATCAAATCGAGCAGCCGGCCTGGAGTAGCAACCAGAATATCTATTCCGGTTTTGAGTGCCTGTGTTTGCGGATGTTGCGACACTCCCCCGAAAATTACCGTGTGCTTTAGTCCTGTGTGTCGTCCGTAAGCTGCAAAGCTTTCATCAATTTGAATAGCAAGTTCGCGCGTGGGGGTGAGAATAAG
>DMRR01000020.1 GCA_003455275.1 Bacteroidota bacterium
AACAAAAAACTCAACGAGGTGCACAAAGCCGTGAAAGATTTAAGAAGCATTCGCTCGCAGGTGAATGATTTTATTGCAGGTGTAACTGACACCGCCATTGCGCACCAACTCCGCGACTACACCAAGCCCATGCTCGACACACTTGATTTAGTTGAAAATAATTTTGTGCAACTGAAAGCCCACGCCGGTCAGGATGTTTTGAAATATCCGATTATGCTCAATGATAAAATCTCTGCTCTTGCCGGAGGCGCCAATCAAGGCGACAGCAAACCGGCGCCACAGTTTTATACTGCACTCACTGACCTCAGTGCGCGTGCCGATGTTTACCTCCGAATGATTGACCGCGTGAAAAAGATTTATGTCCCTGCCTTTAACACGAAGGTGAAGGAGTTGAATGTTCCGGCGGTGCAATTAAAGTGATTTGAAGATTTGAAAATGAAATTGTAACGATGAAAACCTACCACGCAGTTAAAAAAGTAAAACCGATTGATGACTTCCAACTGTTGCTTACATTTTCAAATGGAGATACAAGGTTGTTTGATGTGAAACCATATATGAAAAAAGGAATTTTTAAAGAGTTGAAAGATGTAAAACTTTTTAATTCCGTTCATGTGAGTTTCGATACTATTGAATGGAACAATGAAGCCGACTTCGACCCCGAAGATTTATTTCTACTTAGTAAAAAAGTGAATGAGAAAAAATATGCTGTTACATCACGAACTCATTCTATCGCAACAGAGCCAGCAATGAAGTATGGGAGAAAATAATTTTACCACGAAGAGCACAAAGAAAATTTCAATGGCACAAAGAGTTAAATTCATTCTTTGAGTTTCTTGGTTTTAATTTCGTGCCCTTCGTGTTTAAGATACTTTTAATTTCACTCACGGAAAAAAAATTATGCTTCGCTCTGCTTATTTTCCGCAACTGCTGAAAGTAACTCTTGGAGACAGCACCAACATTTTTATCTGCATCAACAATTCCTTCGATGACCAAACCAGCGGATTCATTTGCTACACCGCCGAAGGAAAAGCCATTAACCTCAGCGGCTCTATGGCAGCAGGTGAGTTCACTCTTTCGCTTTACAACACTGACGGGAGCATAAGCGGAACACTGATAGGTAATTACACCGGCTTGAACCTGGACGGACGCCTCACAAGTGCTGATGGAAAAACTGTAAAGTATTTTAATGCGACAGAATGCTGATTTAGTTTTTCACTAAACAAAAAACCCCCGCCGTTTTTACAGCGAGGGTCGTTTGAAATTCAAGTTACTAGTTTATCGTAATCAATTATTGGTAATACAAAGTTGCTTACTAATAACGGATAACTTTAAACTAATAACCATTAGGCTTAGTAGTCCATTCCGCCACCGGGAGGCATGCCTGGCATTGCCTTCTCTTCCTTCGGCTTATCTACAATCACACACTCAGTAGTGAGGAGCATGCTTGCAATTGAAGCAGCATTCTCAAGAGCAACGCGTGTAACCTTAGTTGGATCAATAACACCTGCCTTCAAAAGGTTTTCGTACTCTTCAGTTCTGGCATTGAAACCAAAATCTCCCTTGCCTTCTTTCACCTTCTGAACGACAATACTTCCTTCGATTCCGGCGTTTGCAGAAATCTGACGAAGCGGCTCTTCAATCGCGCGTTTAACAATCTGGATTCCTGTAGCTTCATCTTCGTTAGATGATTTTAGTTTCTCCAAAGATTCAATTGCACGGATGTAAGCCACACCTCCACCTGGAACAATTCCTTCTTCCACAGCAGCGCGGGTTGCATGAAGCGCATCGTCTACGCGATCTTTCTTTTCTTTCATTTCAACTTCAGTAGCTGCACCTACATAAAGAACCGCTACGCCACCACTCAACTTAGCCAGGCGCTCTTGCAACTTTTCTTTATCATAGTCTGAAGTAGTAGTTTCAATTTGAGATCTGATTTGTCCCACACGAGCTGCGATGTCAGCTTTCTTTCCGCTTCCACCAACGATTGTGGTGTTGTCTTTATCAATAACAATCTTTTCTGCTTTACCAAGATAAGCAACAGTTGCATTCTCGAGCTTGTATCCGCGTTCTTCGCTTATAACTGTTCCACCTGTGAGAACTGCAATGTCTTCCAGCATTTCCTTACGACGGTCGCCGAAGCCCGGAGCTTTAACAGCAGCAATTTTAATTGTGCCGCGAAGTTTGTTTACAACGAGAGTAGAAAGTGCCTCGCCTTCTAAGTCTTCAGAAATAATCAAAAGTGGATTACCTCCCTGAGCAACTTTTTCCAACACGGGAAGAATGTCCTTCATGTTAGAAATTTTCTTATCATGAATGAGAATGTAAGGATGCTCCAATTCAGCTTCCATCTTCTCTGGATTTGTAACGAAGTAGGCAGAAAGATATCCGCGGTCGAATTGCATTCCTTCTACCACATCTACAGTGGTGTCAGTTCCTTTTGCTTCTTCTACAGTGATTACTCCTTCCTTCTTCACCTTTTGCATTGCTTCAGCAATCAATTTTCCAATCGTTCCGTCGTTATTAGCTGAAATAGTTGCAA
>DMRR01000013.1 GCA_003455275.1 Bacteroidota bacterium
CCCCATACGGGCAGTCAATCTCCGGCGGCATCGACTGAATTGAGTTTAGTTTCATTCCTTGTTTCACATGATAACTTTTCGCTGTCCATGAATTAAATTTTCCTCCTAATGACTGAATAATTTCCGGTTGGTTGTAATACATCACGCAGCTCCCGATAATTCCATCAGCTTCTATGCTGCCATTTTCAGAAAATGTGATCAGGTTTTGCAAAGCATTTTTTTCAACTACTGTGTCGTTATTGAGCAGCCAGAAATATTCGCAGTTCAAATGCTGCGCTAGTCTGATTCCAATATTATTGGCCACCGCAAATCCGGAATTGGCCGGGTTGCGCAACAGAAAATATTTTTCAGTCGGATCAAAATCAGAGGGCGAAAAATTTTTTCCCGAATATTTATCAAGGATCTTAAATCGAAGCGGGAATATTATGTCTTCTTTCAGGCAGTGTGCGATTGAAGCCGGAGTATCAAATTTTGGCAAGTAGTTTCCATTTGACCACTCAATCAGTTTGGTGAAATTTTCATGAGTTGAATTATTGTCAATCAATATCACCTTAAAATTTTGATAACTGCTATTGAGCAGTGAATGCAAACACTCGATTGTGTCATCCGCACCATTATGATTTACCAGTATAACTGCAACTGATTTCGAATTCATATCAACCAATGAGATAAATCTGTTTTCAATAATTCAGATAGTTCAACAATGTCATGGCGGTATAATTCTATCACTTGTTTTCTTTCTTCAGGCGTTATTTCAGGAAGTTTTTTATTTGAAGAAAATAATTTCATCAGCCTGGATTTAATTTTTTTAGAAAGCAACCGGCTTAAAAAACCAAATAGCTTTTTCTGCTTCTTCAGGAAAAGGATGATTGGGCTTCTGCTTTTGCTTTCATTATGTCGGGTGCTGAAATCAAACCGGAAATCCGGATCAGCACCAATGAAAGAACAAATAGTTTTAAAAAAAATCTGCTGGTCTTTTTTCCATTCATCATAAAAAAGAATCAATAATTGATTTCGGGGGAATGATTCGTAATAACGCTTCACTTGTTTTGAATACAATCCCAATTCGAAATACAAGTTTGATATCCCCCAGCCTCTTTCTGTTTTGGACATATCATTTTTCAATTCGGTGATAAAATCTCCATTCACCAATCCGTTATTGTAGTCCATTTTATAGTGACTGAAAGCACGATCAAAAGGATTGCGCAAAACCATAATAATTTTTGCACCAGGAAGAGTTTCGTAAATTTTTTTTGCCGCTGTTTCAGAATACAAGTAGGTGTTTGACAATTCTCCTAAGATTTTTTTTGGACCGGCCGGTTCAAAAATTTTTTCATACTGATCAATTGTTTTCACAAATCCATGAAAGACTTCGTGCTTCATCCCGCTGCTGATAAAATCATCAACATCCAGGTAAACTGACTTGGCATATTCGGCCCGGAAATTTTCCGGCTGTATGTCGGTACAGAAAAAATTTACTTCCTTGATAGGAGGAAAATAAATTTCAGGATGTTGTTTCAGGTATTGATACAGCGAAGTGGTTCCTGCTTTGGCAGCACCAACTATTATAAAATCAGGAAGCTGTTTTTCATTTTTCTTCAAGTGAAAATCAATTTGCTTTTTCTTTCCATGAAGAAAAATTCATTCCGGTCATCCTCTCCAGCGCCTCTATATTTTTTACAAAATATTTTTCATAAAGATCATTGCGCAGCGCGGCATCAAGCGGCACTTTTTCAATCTTCTTTCGGTTCCAGCGCATCAAACTTTTGCGGAGTTTCTGTCTTGTTTCCGGTGTGCGGATTACTGTTGAAAGAATAGAACGAAGCGGATTTTGTTGCTGAACAAGGCGCATCAGTGTTTTTGATTTTGGTTTTGAGGCCTCATTCATTTTAATGTTTGTATCCAGGTCGGTTTCACTGATATTTAGAAAAGAAAATATTTTACTCAATGCTGTTGAAATATTTTGCTGTATCTCTTCTTCATATTTCAGGAAAAGAAAATTTTCCTTAGGGAAATATTTGAAATAACGCGCGAGTTGTTCATCATAACAGCCCCGGGACAAATAGCTGAAATGATTCCGGTGAATCAGCGAAGCATCTTTGAGTCTTGACTTCTCTGCGCGAATGGCTTCTTCAAATTCTTTATTCTCATGGCTACGATGCACGCTCATCAGGTACTGCGAATAGGCACGGTCAACAGGGTGACGAAAGATGACGATGAATTTAATATTGGCTCCGAGCGTATGAAAAATCCGCTCGGGAACATAATCGAAATAAAGGTAATCCGGGTCAAACTCGCCTATGGCTTTTGCCGGAGTTCCATAGGAAAAAAATTTTGAATAAAACTCAAGCCCTTGTTTGTATTCTGAATCGCGGTAAAAAAATTTTGTCTCCTTTCTTGGCTTGCTTACTGTAATCTCAGGATGATTTTTCAGAATATGATAAAGCGCAGTGGTTCCTGTTTTCTGAGCACCGATGCATAAAAAATTTGGTATCACTAATTTCTTCCCGCTGTTCATCTTCACTTGTCTTGCTTTAGAAATTTTTTCCGTGAAAAGGAAAAAATATGTTTAGGGTCAAAAGTATAGAAACCGTAATAATGCTTTACATACAATAATGGGATGACATTAAACAAGATTAAACCGAGGGCATTAACTGCTGCGGCACCAATTATTCCATACACGGGAATAAATATGGCATTAAGAGTTACAGTAATTACGGTGGTGCCAAATACAATATTGCGGTTCAGATCCTGCTTGCCGGTCATCATCAATAAATTTCCAACCGGGCCGGAGCAGGCATTTACAAACTGGCCCAAAGCAAGAATGATGAGGCAGACATTTCCTTTCAAAAAATCATCACCAAAAATTCCCATGAAGAACTGAGGAAAAAGAATGAACAAAATCAACACCGGTGCCGAGGTCCAGAAAATTAATTTGGTAGTATTCTGAGCTACAATTCCCATTCGTTTCAGTTCACCTTTTGCATGAAGCTCCGCAATTTTCGGAGCCACGGTGAGCAGCATAGCCGTGAGTGTAAGCGAGGTAACGGTAGCAATTTTGAAAGCCACTTTATAAACTCCTACATCTTCTTCTGTTCCAAAGCGTCCAAGAAAAATAGTATCGCTCCATCCTCTTATCAGTTGCAACAACGAAGTAAGAAACAAGCTGAATGCGATTTTATTTTTTTCACTCATCACAACTTTTTCGTGTGAATTTTCTTCAGTCAGGTTTTCATCCATCGTTTCAATTTTCTTTTTGCTCATTGGTGTTTTATTGAACCAATACCAGAATGAACAGGCAGAAGAAACAGAGATTGAAATGATATAAACAGAAACCGGAACGCGGCGATCATGAATAATAAACCACGACGCAGAAATAATTATAGCCAGCAGTCCGAAGGTGAGCACATTCTGAAAAAATCCAAAGTAGAAAATTCGTTTCATTCCGCGAATGCAATCGACATGAAGCGAATGCAACACAAATGGAAGTATAGCTAAAGCGCCAATCCGGAAAAATTCGGCAAGTCCCGGTTTAAGAAAAACTTTTCCCGCAATTAAGTCAGCGCTCAAAAACATGAGTGCCGAACAGACAATAGCTGCAAACACATTTACCCGAAGAACTTTGAAATACAGTTCGCGAATTGCTCTCCAGTTTTTAACCGCATTGTATCGCGCCGTTTCGCGCATCATCAGTGTGTCATAGCCAAGTTTTCCGAAGTTGGAAAAAAACTGAAACACGGTTTGAAAAATATTATATGCGCCTGTCCCCTTGGACCCATACATATGTGCGAGCAGAAAAGTCCATATATAGTTCAATCCAATGCCGGCCACCTTATTGATGAAAGCAAAAGATCCGCCTTTAACAATGTCGCGGTTGTCTTTATCCTTAACCGCTCCGCGAAATTTTTTTTCAATCTTATTTATCAAATCAGTTTCGGATTGAAGATGAAATTATTTTTTTTAATGAGTCTGCAAGCACTTGAGAATAAAAGCTTGAACCGGATTTATTCAGGTGATTGTCGGCAAAATATTCAAGATGATTAAACCTTTCATCTCCTGTAAAATCAAGAAAAGGAACATTGTTTTGTGCCGTGATGTCTATTATACTTTTATATACAGGATCATCATTGTACCGTTTCAATACCGGGCTCATCGATACAACCACTATCACATTTTTTTTCTTGCACAATTCAATTATTCCTAAAAGCGATTTGATTTTATTCGGGTCAATGTGCCGGTCCTTTTCTCTGGAAACACGGTTTTCAAACTCGCTGATATAATTGTTTTTCTCTGCTTCAGTTATGGTGTCGGTCAAGGGAAGGTACCCGCTTTTGATTTTTTCTTTTTTCAAATATCCGGTTGCGATATCGAGCCACATACTGTTGTAGCGATAGCATTGTGATAAAAGTTTTATTTTTTCGGTGTTGAATGCGAATAATCTTTTTTCAATTGAAGTTGAATCTTCCTTTCTGGCTCCCCTCCAATCACACACTTCTCTTATCTCGGGGTAATCAGAATAATAAGGAAGCAAAATATTGAGGCGGTCATAATGCAGATCGGTGTAATACATTTCTTCAGGAAAAATTTCAACCACTATCATCTTCGGAGTGTGATGGGCCAAAATCATTTTTGTCATTGCATAACTGAATAATACTGACTGCCCATCATGCCCGGCATTGTAACAAGTCATGCCGAGCGAATCAGAAATCAAGGGTGTATTGTAGTTTCTTCTTGCCTTTGAAGAACCGGTAACGATTATATCCGCATCAGTTTTTGTGAATGCATAAGTGGTTTCAAATTCGGCACCTGATTTCAAATTAAAATAGAGGTAATGCAAAACAATTCCCGATAGCTGGTCCAGCGCAACCACCAAAACAAAAAGCAGAAATATGTTTTTGATAAACTTCATATCAGAATTGGAAGTAAATGAATTGACTGGAATCGAAAACTCCGGTGAGTAAAATGTAAATGATTATGCAAGCGAAGAAGAGAAACTTCTGCCATTTCACTTTCGGCTCCGGCAAATCATTGCTGTGACTGTAATACTCCTGATAAATTTCCACTGCATACAAAATAAAAATTCCGATGAGTGAATAAATGAAAGTATCTGTTGCGCCGATGGAAATTTTCAGAGAAGAAAAAACGAAAAGTGATTTCAGCATGAAGAGCGCATCGCTGAAACTGTGCGCCCGAAAAAATGTGAACGGAATGCAAATGAGAATGAACGAAACAGCTGTTTGAAAAATAGTATTCCAGCGTGAGTTCTTCTTTTTCGTTTCAAAAATTCCATAGAGAAAATTGATTTGCTTTTTGAAATACAACCTGAACACCAACTGAAATCCGAACAAGACAAAGCACAACATGAAAGTCCATGCAGCGCCGTGCCACAAGCCGCTGAGGAAATACACGAACATTAAATTGATAGCGCCGCGATTTCTTCCGAGGCGATAACCACCAAGCGGACGAAAAACATAATCCATAAACCAACTCGTGAGCGAGATGTGCCAGCGCTGCCATATTTCTCCAATGGATTTTGAAAGATACGGACGCTGAAAGTTGGTCATCAGTTTTATGCCCATCACACGCGCGGCACCAATTGCAATGTCGCTATAGCCGCTGAAGTCACAGTAGAGTTGCCATGCGAAAAAGAAAATCGCCATCCAGTATGTGAGCGCTTCGCCTGTGTGTTGCTGCGGGTAATCGAATATGTTGCTCACGAAGGCACCGAGCCGATCGGCAATCACCACCTTTTTAAACAAGCCCCAGAGCATGAGTTTGAGTCCGCTCACCACACGGTCATAA
Source organism: Bacteroidota bacterium (assembly GCA_003455275.1). Classification (GTDB taxonomy): domain Bacteria; phylum Bacteroidota; class Bacteroidia; order Chitinophagales; family UBA10324; genus CAXBPY01. Next base: position 5,803 of record DMRR01000013.1, read on the forward strand.
TCGAATGGATGTTCTTCGCGAAACTGATGAAGCAAATTTTGCGGTCGCTCAATGGGACCTGCAACGAGTTGCGGATAGAACATGACATACAAAGCGTAGAGCAAAAAATTTCTTTCCGCTTTCTGATTGCGGCGATACACTTCAATGGTGTAGCTCATTGCCTGGAAAGTGTGGAACGATAATCCAATCGGCAGAATCATGTTCAGCATTGGAATGTTTACTTTCATTCCGAGCAGCGAGGCGATGCCTTCAATATTGCCGGCAAAAAAATTATAGTATTTGAAAACAGATAAAACCCCAATGTTTGCAGCAATGCTGAGGATTAGAAATAATTTCCTGTTTTTATTCTCAGCTTTTTCAATCCACAATCCGGCGAAGTAATCAATGATGATGGTGAATATGAGAATGAGAATATAACTCGGAATAAAGAACATGTAAAACACGCAACTCGCGATGAGTAGCATGCTCCACCTTGATTTTTTTGGAAGTAGAAAATAGAGGAGAGTTACTACCGGAAAGAATACAAGAAACGCAAACGAGTTGAATAACATTCGCGCGCGAAAATAAAGTTAGATGGGAGACGGAAGACAGGAGACCGAAGATTGAAAATTCCGGACCTAAAGTCGGAAAAGGAGCAGTTATTGACAATTTGAATAACAGAATCTGCGGCTGCGTTTATTTTTGATTTTGTATGAAAGAATTTTTGGGCGAAAAAATATTTGACTTGTATGATGAACATGAAATGCGGAAAGCATTTCTGCT
>DMRR01000235.1:0-769 GCA_003455275.1 Bacteroidota bacterium
CAAAATCTCCGGCAGAAAAATTCACTTCGCTGATGTAGCCGCTCACAGGAGATTTCATTTCGCTCACACCTTTGAAGTGAAACGACGAATCAATTTTATTAATCGTATTGCCAATGCTCGCTGCCTCTTTTGATTTAATGGTGAAAAGTGTTTCTCCCTTGTTGATGAAATCGCCGCTTCTGATATTCAAATCGGCGAAATAACCGGTGCTGTTTGCTTTCACTATTGTTTTTTGTTGGAAGGAAGAAGTTGCGCTCAACTCCACAGTTTGCGTGAGCGCACCCTGCGTGATGGAGGTAATTGTAACAGGAGTTGCATTTTTTATTTTAGATGAATCTGCTTTGTCGCCTTCTTCGCCGCACGAAAAAATCAAAGAAGCTAAAAGCGCGAGCAGAATCAGTTCAGAAATTTTTTTCATAGTTATTGAATGAAGTAATTGTATTGACTGATGAGTTGAAGCCGGCTGACTTCTAATTGTGTAACGGTTGACTGTGCAGTGATGTAAGCAGAAAGCGCGAGTAAGTAATCTGCAATGTGCAAGTCGCCGGTTTCTAATAATTTTTTATCAGCATCGAGTAGAGTTTGAGAAAGTTGTAATTGTTGTTGCGCATCACTTTTCAATTTTTCAGTTTGTGAAATTTCATTGCGCAGTTGTGATTGCCTGATTTCAAATTGAGAGGTGAAATAATTTCTGCTCGCATTGTTAGTGCTCTGTTGCAATTGCAATTTTTGCGATTGAATGTTGCGTTGCTTTCCATCGTAAATGGGA
>DMRR01000235.1:1152-2690 GCA_003455275.1 Bacteroidota bacterium
AACTGAATTTTATCCAAATCATTTTTCAGTTTCAAACTATCAAACACAAATTGCTGAAAGCCGAGTGATGATGAAGAAGATTTTTTTTCTGTCAACGAAACTCCCGGCGCTGCAAGAGAAACAAATGATGTGTCAGCAATTCCGCACAGGTAATTCAATACATACAAATCTGATTTTGCTTTCAATAGTTGCTGCGCATAACCGAGTTTGCTTTGATTGTAGGTGACTAAAAAATTCAGGTAGTCAGTTTGATTGTAAACCGCCGACTGCGTGAGTTGCTTTAAAATTTCTTCTTCCGATTTCAGAAGAGAAAGCAACTGTTGTTGATTTTTCAAATCCTGCTGTTCGCCATACACTGTGATGAATTGCTGCTCCACGCTTTGTTTCAAATCGCGCTCAGTAAGTTTCTTGTTCAGTTGAAGAATTTCTTTTTGAATGTTGAGCGCTCCAAACTGATTAGAAAGATTTTTCTTTCCGGCAAAAGAATAATTCACTCCGAGCAGCGCATTCACATTTGCTCCATTGGTAATTGCATTGTCGTAACCAAAACCATTTACAACGGGCGCATACAAATCATTGCTAGTGAAACCAACTTGAGGTTTCAGCCCGGCGCGTATGAGCAAACTATCGAGCGCGAGGGACTGTTGTTGATTTTCATTGTCGGCAAAAACGGGACTGAACTTTATTGCTGACTGAATATAACTGTTGAGTGAATTCTGTGCATCACACTTCGTCAAGCTCAGTGTGACAAATAGAAAGGCAAAAAGTGTCCCGATGAATCGGGATTTCGGCTTCGCCTCAAAAAAATGAAAGGTGAAAAAGCTAAGCGTCGTAAAAAATTTCTTAAAGAAGTTTTTTTCCATTTGGTTCGATTAGAAAAAAGTGTTCCGCCGAAACGGAACACTTTTTTATTTCGCTAATCTTCTTTCGACTCGCTTAAAAATTTTCCACTCAAATCGAACAGCACTGATTTGCCTTTCACTTCCACTTCATAAACCGTTTTATCCGGCATTTCAATTTTAGCTGTCTCATTCACTTTTGCCCCGGCGTAATTTTTATTGATGTAGTCCATCACTCCGGCTGGCAAATCTTTTTGTGCAACTCCGGTTTCGGTTTCAACCCAGCTTCCATCAGTTTTAAAGTTGGCGGAAATTTTTTTTCCATCAAGCGTGAACTCTGCTTCATACTCAGTTTTGTTTTCCATTCCCCATTTCACTTCCGTAGCGTTCGGGAATTTTGTTTTGAATGCATTGAGCACTGCGGCAGGCGGAGTTGTTCCTGCATAAGAAAATATACTCATCAGCATGAAGCTGATAATGATTTTTAGTTTCATGATTTTAATTTTAAAAGTTTGTAAGAAATAAAGATGCAACTGATTTCAGTTGCGATAGAAAACAGTTACAAACTTGGCGGGTGAAATATTCCTCTTGAAAAATTATCTGGAATAAGAACAGAAATAAAATGTGCAGGAATAAAATTTTGAATTTCGGTGAACGAACAGGAAAAAATCATTCTTACATGATTAAATACCGACTGGT
>DMRR01000045.1 GCA_003455275.1 Bacteroidota bacterium
GAATTTTTTCGTCGCGATGTCGGTCACATGATTGATCTTGTGAAATCAAATGGCAACACCGGAATGGTGAGTGCTTATACTGAATGGCAGCATCGCTTCACTGATAAAGTGGTGCTCAATACCGGAATTTATTTTCAGGATTTTCTTTTGAACGGAAGTAATTCAATCGAACCGCGTGCGGGTTTTAATTACAAGGTAGGAGAGCACAATCAGTTTTCATTCGGCTACGGTTTACATAGTCAAACCGTTCCGCTTGTAGTTTATTTTTTTGATCAGTTTGATTCAGCAACCAACACCTATCTCCGAACTAATTTGAATCTCGGCTTCATGAAAGCGCATCATCTCATTGCAGGATATGATTTCAACTTCGCAAAAAATTTCCGAATGAAAACAGAAGTGTATTACCAATATCTTTTTAATGTTCCGGTGAAAGGAAATGTGAATGACAGTTATTCTGCCATAAACATGGGAGGCGATTATGGTTTCCCGAATGTGGATTCGCTCGTGAACAAAGGAACAGGGAGCAACTACGGTGCTGAGTTCACGCTCGAAAAATTTTTCAGCAAGGGATATTATTTTCTCGTCACCACTTCACTCTTCGATTCAAAGTATCGCGGAAGCGATGATGTATTGCGCAATACAAAATTCAATGGACGATATGTAATCAATGTTCTTGGTGGTTATGAATTCAAATTCGGTAAACAAAAAAATCAAGCACTGAGTATGGATGTGCGATTCACACAAGCAGGAGGGAGGCGTTACACGCCGATTGATTTAGCGACCTCGCAACTATATAATGATGAAGTTCGCCTCGAAACACAGGCCTGGAGCGCACAGTATCGCGATTACAGCCGCTTCGATTTAAAAATTGGTTTTCGTTTCAACGGAAAGCACACCACGCAAAGCATAATCGCTGTGTGTGAAAATGTTTTCGGGATAAAAAATATTTTGAATCAGAGTTACGATACAAACACACATCAGATAAGAACAGAGTATCAGCTGGGTGTTTTCCCGTATGGAGCATATAGAATCGAGTTTTAGAATTCAAATTTCAAATGCATATTCAAACTACTATTCATGATTAAAAAAAATTATTTTACGATAGTTAGTTTTTGTGCATTCACATTCCTCGTCATTGTTCTTTCGATGGGAATTCCTTATGGCATTGACAGCCTCAACATGATCCGCGTTTTCAATAATGATGAAGCACGGGGGTTGGAGATTCTGAAACATTGTCTTGAGCATAACAATCTCGACCCGAATTTTTACTACTACTACGGAATGGTTTATTACACAATATGTTTTTGCATTTGCAAAATCATTTTGCTTTTCAGCGGTCATGAACAAGTGTCCGTTTTCACAATGGCAACAGTACTGAAAACTGTTTCGCTTTGCTCTTTCATTTTTTTTGCTGCTGAGTTATACAGGCTGTGCCGCATGTTTCTTGCAAGAGAGTGGGCATGGATGTGTGTGCTCACCGTAATTTCTATTCCTTCACTTGTTTCGCTGAGCGTCATGATTCACCCCGACATTCTGCAAATGGGATTAGTGATTTTGAGTTTCAGAATTGCATTTAAAAATTTATCGCTGAAAAATTTATACCTCGCACAATTCATTGGCGGAATTGCGTTCGGAACAAAGTATAATTCGCTGTTCTCATTCCCGTTTTTGTTTTTGCCTTATCTGCTCAATACTTTTTTTATAGACGGGAAAATTTCATTCTCTGCAAAACAAATTTTTCCGTTATTGAAAATATTTTTCATCGGAGCCGCTTGTTATTTATTGGGTTGGATAATTTTTAATCCGTATTCAGTTGTCAATTACAAATATTTTTTGTTCACGCTGCTCGTTCATTCTCACAATGTGAGTTCAGGATGGGTTGAAACAAATGATTCAACTAACCCGCTTACCTGGTTTTCAGTTTTAGGAAATGAAATTCCGGTTTGGACCCTGGGAATATCTCTGCTGGCAATTGCGCTTTGCTTTTTTGTTCCATTGAAAAAAACTTTCGGACTTTCTTCAAAAAATTTTCCGCTCATCACTATTTTCTGGTATTCGGTTTTATGTTTTCTCTACATCTTTTTTGTTGTGCGTATGAGAGAAATGCGTTACACTTTTCATTTTATCCCACTCCTGTTTGTTTTCTTTTTTTATGTGATTGAAAAATTTGTTCATCCGCTTCGTGCTTCCCGGCAAGTTATTTTGAGTCATTCATTTCTTATTGGAATTCTTGTCACTGTTTTTATTTCTGCTTCTGCATTTTTTCATCCTGAAATGAAAATGAAAAACCCGCTTCTGAAATCGGGAGCGGTGATTGGAAATAATTTTTCGAAGGAAACAAAAATTTATGGCGACTACTATTCCTACATTCCGGATAGTTTCACAAATGTTAAATTCGATTGGGAAGTAAACACTGATTCTCTTTCGAAATCAGATGCAGCAGTGATTGTGATGAACAATAAACGATCAGGAAAAAAAGTTTGGAAGCAAGCCGGAACAAATTTTTCTGATCGGAAATGGATTGAAAATCCAACCAGCTATCCGGATGCAATTGAAAAACAAAAACAGTTTTACAATTTTCTTCTCGAGAGCAACTCAGGATTCAAAGTATTTTACGAAGACAGCGCGCTGATAATTTTCTGCAAGCAGTAGAATCTGTAATTTGAAATCTGAAATCTAAAATTCCTAAATCATCTTTCTGTTTCCAACCCAAACAAATCTTCGAGTCACGAATTCAGGATTTGTAAATGAAGCATTGCCGGCGGGATTTCCGCCTGTAACATGAAAGTCAGAGAAAGCAGCGTGCT
>DMRR01000273.1 GCA_003455275.1 Bacteroidota bacterium
GTAAGGAAATCAAATGCACCCCGGTTCATGGCAGTGCGGATATTATTCATATCTCCATAAGCTGAAACCACGATGGTTTTGAATGCAGCATCCATTTCATTAATTTTTTCGAGAAGGGCAAGTCCATCCATCTCGGGCATATTAATGTCAGTGAATATTGCAGCAAAAGTGTTATCGCCTTGAATTTTTTCAAGTGCTGTTTTTCCATTTTGAGCAAATTCAAATTGAAACTCACCACTGGAAATTTTTCTCCTGAATTTTTGTTTTATCAGGTCTTCAATATCGGGTTCGTCGTCAACTATAAGAATCTTTGATTGCATTTAAAACTCGTTTGGCTATTGTTTAACTACTAGTGGTGATGCGAATTTAATTTCTTATCTCAAACAATGAAACGCATTTCATTATTCTCTCTCGAAAGTGTGGAATTACTTTCGCCAAAATTTATCCGAAACATAACATGATCGAGAATGAAGAAATTACTGAAGAAAATGAAGACGAATTATATGAGCACTATCGTTTTGTAGTTGACAAAGGCCAGGAGCCGCTTCGAATTGATAAATTTCTTTTTAACCGTATTGAAAAAATCAGTCGCAGCCGGATTCAAAAAGGGATTGAAGACGGAGGAGTCCTGGTAAATGGAACTGAGATTGCTTCGAATTACAAAGTGAAACCAAAAGACATCATCACGATTATGCTTCCTGAACCGAAATCGGAGTATGATGTTCTTCCGGAAAATATTCCTCTCAATATTGTGAATGAAGATGCACAACTCGCTATCATTAATAAGCAAGCCGGCATGGTGGTGCATCCCGGTGTTGGAAACTGGAGTGGTACTTTAGTGAATGCTTTGCTCTTTCATTTCAATCAACTTCCGTCTGTAAAGGGAAATGAAATTCGCCCGGGACTTGTTCACCGGATTGATAAAGACACAACCGGACTTGTAGTTGTTGCAAAAGATGAATACTCACTAAATTTTTTGGCCAAACAATTTGCAGCCCACACTATTGACAGAAAATATATCGCGCTTGTGTGGGGCGATGTGAAAAATGATGAAGGCACAATTGTGGGACACATTGGCCGAAACCTGAAAGACAGAAAGAAGATGGATATTTTTCCGGAAGGAAATCATGGGAAGGAAGCAGTCACTCATTACAAAGTAATTGAGCGTTTTCATTATGTCACTTTGATTGAATGCAAACTCGAAACCGGTCGCACGCACCAGATTCGGGTGCATATGAAATCAATTGGGCATCCTTTATTTAACGATGAAACTTATGGCGGAAATAAAATTCTGAAGGGAACAGTGTATGCGAAGTATCGCCAGTTTGTAGAAAATTGTTTTGAGTTATGCAAGCGCCAGGCGCTTCATGCTGCATCTCTTGGCTTCATTCATCCGAAAAGCGGGAAGCATGTGTATTTTGAATCTGAATTGCCGGATGATATGAAACAAGTCATTGAGAAATGGAGGAGCTATTATGCAAGTGTGATTAGTCGTTAGCAGTTCGAAAAGATCAGTTGGGCATTCTCAGCGTTCCTTGCTTAATAATATGATTTAATTGTGAGCCTGTCGAATGATATTTCATCACAACTATATTTGACAAACAACATTTCTCTTCTGATGAAGAAAACTATTTCTCCTCTCATCCCAACAAAGTTTTTGGCATCTGTAATCCTGATAATTGTTAACTGTCAAATTTCAACTCAGGTATTTGCGCAGCAGCAAGAAGAACAACGATGCCATTCATTCGAGTATCTTGAGTTGATGAAGAAAAACAACCCGGAGTATGCCCAAATGTTCGAGCAGTCAGAAATCTATTTGCAGAATTACATAGCTACTCATCCGAATCTGGGAAAGGAAAGAACTGTAATTACAATTCCAGTTGTTGTTCATTTGCTTTTTAATCCATTAGTTCCACGAACTGTTTTGAGTGATTGGCAAATCACTTCGCAAATTGATGTGCTGAATGAAGACTATAGAAGATTCAATGCTGATAAAATAAAAACCCCTGCAGTTTTCCAATCGGTTGCTGCCGATGTTGAAATTGAATTTGCTTTAGCCAATCGTGATCCGAATGGAAATTGGACCAATGGAATAAGAAGGGTTCAAACTTCTAACCTCGTGTTTGCTGACTTTACTTCTCCCAAATACACTTCAATGGGAGGAGATAATGCATGGAGCCGGGACAACTATCTGAATCTTTGGGTGTGTGAACTTGATTCACCATTACTTGGCTATTCAACTTTTCCTTCGGCAAGCATGGACGAAACCGATGGTGTTGTTATTCATTGTAAAGCATTTGGAAGGATTGATTGCAATTCAAAAAAATATTACCTCGGTAGAACCGGAACTCATGAGATTGGTCACTGGCTAAACTTGATTCATGTGTGGGGTGATGAGGATTGCTGCAACGCTGACGACGGCTGTGATGACACACCGCTTCAGGCAAAGCCAACTTACAAGTGTCAGGAATTTCCTTTCACTTCATTAAGTTCTTGTAACAACCAACCCTGCAATACTGTTGGAGATATGTTCATGAATTATATGGATTACACTGTGGATTCTTGCATGAATATTTTTAGCAATGATCAGCGAACACAAATGCTGGCTGCATTTAATTCCTTCAGATCTTCCATCCTTTCTTCTCAGGCATTAATATCTCCGACTTCATTTTCAAATGATATTGGAATTACAAAAGTTTTATTTCCTGATGAACTGATTTATGGAGACAGCATGGCTCCTGTTGTTCGCATTCATAATTACGGAACACAATCCATTTCTTCATGTGATATTTATTATGAAAAGGATTGGAAAAATTATTTGAACACTTTTCACTGGACAGGAAATCTTGCATCAGATGGAGAAGTGGATGTCACACTTCCGAAAATCGCTGACAGTTTGTGGTATAATATTTTTTGTGCGTGGACAAAGGATCCAAACGGAACACAGGATGAAGACACCACCAATGATTTCCGAACACGGAGTTATGTGGTGCGACCGGCAACCGAACCAACAGAAAATAATGTAATTGTTTATCCAAATCCAAGCAACACACAAATCACAGTTGAGTTTAAAGATTTTGAATCCCTTCAGGGTTCTTACTTTGTTTATAATATTCTTGGGCAGCGTGTTCATTTAAAAATGGATCAAATCAGTCTTACAAAATATCAATTTGATTTTACCAATCTTCCTTCAGGAATGTACCTGCTCCGTTTCAATGTAAACGGAAGCTCTGTAACCAAGAAAGTGATCGTGCAACACGAACTTTAGCTATAAGTTTTATTCATACAAAATTCGAAATGGAAGAAAACTACTTTTCGAATTTATCCGAATTCAAAGCGCTGTTTTTCGTGATCATGAATTTGCAATCTCATCAATTCAAATTCCTCTTTATACGCATGCACAATTCCATAGACACATTATCCACATTTTAAGTCCGCCGTTAGTGAGATAGCCAAAAATCATTCTTACTTGAAGTGAACATTTACCTGCATTAGATTTCTTTCTGACTCCCTCTGAAAATATAAGTTTTCGAAGAGAAGTTAAACCACCAAAAAGAAAGCTCATGAATAAAAAATACATTTTGCTTTTGTGGTTGTTTTTATAACACATTTCTTATTCGCAAAACATTTCAAATGAAAAAAATCACAAACAGAATTTTTCCAGATTAAAATTCTGCTGAATACAGTAACTGAAAAAATTACTGGGGTTGAATTACTTCAGACAAAAATTGCTGATGTTGAACCCGGCGCTCCGCTTTATC
>DMRR01000136.1 GCA_003455275.1 Bacteroidota bacterium
GAACAAAAACTCAACGAACGCTACAAGGATAATTTTTATCAGTATGATGCAAGCGGAACATTTCAGCTTGGTAAATTTTTGCCTAAGACAGTTGGCCTGCAACTGCCAATGTATATTGGTGTTTCCAATACATACAGCAATCCTAAATACGATCCTTATGAACTTGATGTTTTGCTCAAAGACAAACTTGCTGCACAAACAAACACAAAGACCAGAGATTCTTTGCGCAGCATTGCTCAGGATTTCACAAGCATAAAGAGTTTAAACTTTACCAATGTGCGACGGCAGAGCACGAATAAGAATGTGAAGCAGCATCTGTGGAATATTTCTAACTGGAATGCAACTTATGCTTTCACCCAAACATTCAGGCATAACCCAATTGCGGTGAGCGATCTCTCAAAAAAATATCATGGCGAACTTGCTTATTCGTTTCCCGGAAAATCAAAATTCATTTCGCCATTTGAAAAAGTGATTGGCACTAAAGCAAAATATCTGAAACTGGTGCGCGATTTCAATTTCAATCTTCTTCCTACCAATATTACTTTCCGTAATGCAATGGATCGCCAGTTTGGTCAAACAGTTCTACGCCCGCTTGATGAGTTTTCGCCATCAAGCGAACCAACCTATAATAAATTCTGGACATGGGACAGATTTTATGGAGTGAAATTCGATTTAGCAAAATCACTTAATGTTGATTTCAATGCTGTAACCAACACCAGGATTGATGAAGATACAGGCATGATTGATACGAAAGCTGAAAAAGATTCTATCTGGAATAACATTCAGAACTTCGGACGAACCACTCATTACCATCATACTTCTAATCTTTCTTATAACCTTCCAATCAACAAGATTCCGATTCTTGATTGGGTTACCGGAACATTTAAATACAAAGCAGAGTATGACTGGCTTGCACTTCCATTGAGCAGTGACACGCTTTTCAATCCGGATCATAGTGTAAACAATATTCGGCTGGTAGATAATCCGCTTGGCAACACGATCAGCAATGATCAGGATATCACTTTCAACACCGATCTAAATTTTAAGAACCTGTATAACAAATGGAAATTCCTGAAACCATACAATGGAAGCAATCAACCATTGACGCAAGTGAAGAAAGATACCAAGGATGATAAGGACAACAAGGACGCAAACAAAAAAGATCTGAAAAAAAATAATGGCTCGGTATCAAAACCTCTTATCGGAATGGTTATTCGCCCTGTGATCAGTTTGAAGAAAGTAACTTTCACTTACACACAATCACAAGGAACTACGCTTCCTGGGTTTGTTTACAAAGCCAAAAATTTTGGACAAGATTTAAGTAAGACAGCGCCGGGATGGGATTTTGTTTCCGGGATGCAACCGGATACTGCGTGGCTGAATAATGCAGCGAAGAAAGACTGGTTTACTCACGACAGCACCCTCAACTATCAGGTGATTCAGAACTTCAATAGAAATATTACCGCTAAAGCGCAGCTAGAACCAATCAAGGATGTGAGCATTGATATTAATTTCATGAAAGACTACACGGAAAATCATACAGAGTTTTTTAAAGACACTGGAATTGGAACTTTAGTTCATTTGAATCCGCAAGTGTTCGGCACTTACCGTGTTTCATTCATTTCATGGAACACTGCTTTCTCTAAGCCAGATACAAACGGCAACTCCGAATTATTTAACAACTTCGAAGCATATCGCCAGATTATTTCAGATCGGCTTGCTGGCGGAAATCCTGAATCGGTTGGAACCTTTGTAAATCCTTCGGACACTTCAGGTAATGGAAACAACCCTAACTATAAATATGGTTATGGTCCATATTCTCAAGATGTTCTGCTTCCTGCATTCTTCGCAGCGTATGCAGGAAAAGATCCGAACTCAATTGAGATGTATAGATACTTCCGCGGAATTCCAATGCCGAACTGGCGCATAACCTACAACGGACTTACCAAAATGAAGTGGGCGAAGAAGGTTTGGAACTCAGTAAATATTTCTCACGGATATTCTTCAACGCTTACTGTAAACTCATTCAGCACCGCTCTTGACTTTAAAGGAAACAGCAACAACGGAATTAATATTCCTTCGCGCATAGATTCTGTGAGCGGAAACTTTATTCCATACTATGATATACCAGGAATTTCTATAAGCGAGCAGTTCTCCCCTCTGCTTGGAGTAAACATGGAATGGAAAAACAGACTTTCTACCAAAGTGGAATTTAAGAAAGGAAGAACCGAAACCATGAGCTTCCTCGATTATCAATTAGTAGAAGCACGCACGAAAGAAATTACCGTTGGCCTCGGATATAAATGGAAGAACGCACCAATTCCATGGAAAGTGCAGGGGAAAAAGAAGAGATTGAAAAATGATCTGAATCTGAAATGTGATTTCTCGCTGAGCGATAACATAACCACTAATTACAAACTTGATCAGGCAGTGAGCACACCAACTCAGGGAATGAAAACAGTGAGCATTTCGCCATCAGCAGAGTACCAGGTAAGCAGTAAATTAAATGTGCGTTTGTTTGTTGACAAGCGTTACAGCATTCCTGCAACTTCTGCCTCTTATCCTATCCGGTACACCAATGCCGGAGTAACTGTGAGATTCACTCTTGCGCAATAGTTATTAGTTGATAGTCATCCGTTATTAGTAAATACAAACTTTGCTGAAGCCGTTTTGAAAGAAGCGGCTTCTTTTTTTTATCTGTGTTGAGATAAAATTTCATTCGCATGCTGCACCCACAAATTGCAACCCTCAGTTGTCCAGTGAGTGTCGCTCTTGCGGAAAAAATTTTCAGGATTTTTTTCTGCGAGTTCAAGGCAATTGATAATTGGAAATTTTCTTTGCGAATTATTTTGAATTCGTTCAATCAGCAAATTCAATTTTCCAAGCCGCGGTTCAATTAATGAAACCGGATTGGGTATGAATGAAAAATAAACTTCAGAAAATCCAGCCAACAGATATTGCTGCCGAATCGAATTCATATTGCCAACAAGAACTTCTAACTCGTTATTACTTAAAAGTGAGAATGAACTGGTGCTAAGAGTATCATCTATAGTTTCAGAAAGGAATAAGCGATTGCCGCCCGAAGATTGAGCCACTTCTGCCGGCAAGCGGTGAAACCATTTGTAATTAATATCACCTTTTAACTGTTTCGATTTGGTGAAGAAGCCATAATCAAACAACAATGCTTCAATATGAATATCATTTGGAGCAAAATAATCTTTCCAGTTTTCAATCACATCGGTGTGTTGAGGAATTTTTGTTTTTACATTTTGAATTTTCTGACAAACAGGATCAACATATAAAAAACGGTTGCGGATGTATCGCTCTGTCGATTCAATAATCAGAATTCTCTTCGTGTCTGATTCATTTGAAAAACTCACATTGTCACCATCCCAGTTACAAATCAAGAGCCGACTGATTCCGCAGAATTGTTTTTCAGTGATGAATTTGTAGATGTAGCTGTCGCCTAAAATGAGGAGCGAAATATTTTTTTCCTGATGACAGGTGTCAGCAATAAAAGTGCTTTCAGTTTTTTCATACTCCTTAAACTTTGATACAAAGCATAACCCGAACAAATCGCCATAACGATAACGATCGGTGCCAAAAGC
>DMRR01000173.1 GCA_003455275.1 Bacteroidota bacterium
CTTTTTTCATGAAGTGAGGTTTGGTTTTTTTGGCGCACCGAAAATAATCGGGTGAAGCACACAGGCAAATAAAGTTTGGCGACGAAGGAGATCTGGAGATTACTCCTTCACAAACTTCCTCATGGCAACTCCATCATTGCCGCTGTCTCTCACAATGTAAACTCCGATTGCAAGCAAGATGACATCAATAGTGCAAACAGTTTTTAATGCTCATCACTTTTCATTTCATTTGTTGCGGATGGAACTGAAAATAATTGTTGCTGTAGATGGTCATGCTTCGTGCGGCAAGAGCACGCTGGCAAGGCAACTCGCAAAGCGTTTAGGTTACACCTACATTGATTCAGGTGCCATGTATCGCGCCGTGACATTATACCTGCTCGATAATCATATTGACTTTCGTGATAAGCCGCAGTTGCTCGATGCACTGAAACACATCACTATCACTTTCCGATACAATCCTGACACAGGCATTCCGGAAACGATGCTGAATGGGAAGGCAGTGGAAGAAGAAATCCGCTCCATGCGAATCAGCAATGAAGTAAGCCCGGTGAGTGCTGATAAAGATGTGCGTGCCTTTCTTGTAAGCCAGCAGCAGGAGATGGGGAAGAAAAAAGGAATCACAATGGATGGTCGTGATATAGGAACTGTGGTATTTCCTCATGCAGAACTTAAAATATTCCTGACATCGGATGAACATGTTCGTGCGCAGAGAAGATTTGAAGAGCTGCAGGCAAAAGGAATGAGTGTAACAATGGAAGAAGTGGTTCACAATTTAGAGAGCCGCGATTATGAAGACAGTCACCGCGTGGCAAGCCCGCTCTATAAAGCGGGTGATGCAGTGGAGCTCGATAACACTCACCTCACGGAAGATCAGCAATTAGAATTTGCTTACAACCTTGTGAAAGAAAAAATCAGTGAGTTGGAGAAATCAGTGAAAATCTAAAACCGAAACTCAACCCTCCATCGGGAAGGTAATGATGAACTCAGACAACTGAAATTATTTCAATTGTCCGATTGAATGTTTTGACGAAAGAACTACTGCTTCACTATCCGCTGCACAAAACCGCTGTTGGTGTTCAGGTCCTTCACTTCAATAAAATAAATTCCGTGAGCAAGATTGCGCATGTTCAGCTTATCCGTAGCAGAAATATTTCTTGTTTGAATGATTTCACCTTTCAGATTATACAGGTTCACCAAGTAATTATCGGGTTTTGTTAATTCAATGGTAAGGCTATTCACCACAGGAACCGGATACACTGAGATTCCTTCTGTGATTTTAGCAATTTGCTCTGCATAAGTAGAAGGATTGTATTGTGTGGCTGTGCCCGGCACTGTTGCGCTGCCGCCACTTGGTCCAATGTTCGTGTTCGTATAGGTTCCATAAAATGTTGGTCCTATAAAATATGGATAAACCGGATTCAAAGCCGTATCCACTGTAGTAAAGTATGCATAGGTGCCGGATGGATATTCAGGTGTTATACAAAAACGCCCGTTGTGCTCATCAAGATCACCTGAACCGGCAACATAATGCCAGTCTTCAATGAAGCAACCGATAGGATACTGAGCATTAACATTTGGACCATTGGTGCGAGTGGTATAAGTATATTTCTGGTAGCTTGTTTTCATTCTTGTAATTCCACCAGTCCCGTTAGTATTAACATAACCAAATGGGCCATATACCGGATAACCATCCCATGAATATCCAACAATGGGTGAGTGGACAGTAGAGTCCCATGTATGCAGCATCAGGTTATCGAAGTGATGGTGATAAACATTGTTTGGTGTACTGTGTCCGTTACTCGGATCCATGTCATTATATTCAAAGTAGTAAGCGAGGCGATTCCAGACTCCTGCATTGTTATAGCTCTGAGCATCGCCAGGTGTAAAGCTCACTGAGCCATCTATCATCAATCCATTTTGTCCGCCTTGTATTCCGGTTGGTGAACCTGATGGAGTTTGTGTGCGCGGCAATACCCATGTTGCATTCAGGTCACTTCCATTGTTTACGCTTTGCCCATCTTGATAATAGTGTGGAATTCCACTCGTCTTCACATACACATTGGATGCATCATAAAAAACGGCTTCTACATCAGTGAGAATTCCGTTATACATATTTCCTGTTGTGTTAAACCACCAGCCGGTAATCATTGGGTCGGTGACTTGTGCATGAACTGAAATTGCAGAAACGAGAAATGCGGCGAGCAACATTTTTTTCATCTTTATGAGAATTATTTTTTGTTAGGTAAAAATTGTTAAATGATTTTTTGACAAAAATAATTATCGGGGAGAGTTGTGAATTTTGCTGTGAAGAAATGCAGTATCAGTAAGTGTGTAGAGGAATGAAATCAAATCAGATTTTTCCATTTCACTGAATGAAATCCCTTTCTTCAGTTGCGGACTGAGTGTCGCGCTCTGCTGAATTCCTCCCATGTAATTATTTATCACTTGTGTCAGTGTTTTAAATCTTCCGTCGTGCATGTAAGGGTAAGTGTATTGCACATTTCGCAGCGAAGGAACTTTGAACTTCAGGTAATCATCAGGATTGTGTGTCACTTTCATTCGCCCTGAATCTTTAAGTGTTGCATCTACATAGAGTCCGTTGTTCTCAAATTTTTCATTGGTGAAAAGCGGTTCCGTGTGACACGAAGAACAATTCTTCTGAAATAATTTATAACCATGAAGTTCATTCGGAGTAAAATCAGTTTCTCCGCGTTTCACCTTATCATATTTCGAATCAGCACTCACCAATGTGAGCATGAATTGCGAAAGTGACTTCAAAACAAATTCACCAGTAATGGTTGAATCACCGAAGGCATCGAAAAATAATTTTCGGTAAGTGTGTGAGTGGCTCAGCTTGTTCACCACATGCGCAATGCTTTCATCCATCTCCACGGGATTACTCATCGGCGCGAGCGCCTGCATGTCTAAGTGATTTACCGCTCCATCCCACATGAAAGCACTGCCCCATGCGAGATTCGAGAGAGAGGGGGCATTTCTGTTTCCGAATTTTCCTCCGATGCCGTGGCTCAGCGCATGATCAGTGTGAGCAAATGCAGTGAATGGTGAATGACAGGTTGCGCAGGAAATAGTGCTGTCTTTTGAAAGCACAGGATCATAAAAAAGTTTTCTTCCTAATTCTATCTTCTCATGTGTGAGAGGATTTTTTTTGAAATCATAAACGGGTTTTGGAAATCCTTTCGGAATCACAAACTGAAAATTTGTTTCGGTTACAAATGCGGCGAGCACCAACGAGAGAAGAATTGAAAAAACAAAAATCAGTTTCCTCATTTCTATTTTATGCGGAAAAGTTTTGCAATGCGCGCAGCTAGTTCAATCGCTTCGTTTCCCGGGATCATCATCGAATTTATTTTTTCCAAATCCGTCTCGATGAAAAAAATATCGAGTGGAAGTTCAATGATGATGGAATCAGAAGACTGGGTTTTCAAAATCACATGCTGAACGGAATTATTTGGCGCAGCATAACCGCCAATGTGAAATTGGAATTCATGATTGCGTGTGTTGCACAAACTGCTTATGCCTTCGAGTTTCAGATTGATGTAGCCGCTTTGCCAGGTCCAATACATTCCATTGATAGGATCAAGGTCGCCGCCCATTGCACCGGAAACATTGGTGGTGCTGTCCACTCCAAGGTTGAAATGAATCGCATCGAACTGGAGTGAAGCTGGTACTTTGATTTTTATTGTCAAAGTTTTTTCCGCTGAAACATCAATGAGATGATAGCTGTTTGTCTCTGAAAAAACTTGCTTCTCATTTTTGTAAAAAGAAAATGAAGAGAGATAAAAGCGGAGTGTTTCGAATTGAATGGTGTCGCTTGTTGAAGTGAAATATTTTTTTCCTAATTCAAGCGCACTGTTTTGAAATTTTGGCTGAATGCTGATGGTGATTTCTTTTTCAGATTGTGCACGGCTGAAGAAACCTGTCAGCAGAAGTAAGAGAGTGAATAATGTTTTGCGCATTGGAGTGAGAGCAAACATAAATTCAGAAATGATATGCCTTCATCCCTCATTCGTCACCCATCCTAAAAATAATTTCAAAGAAAATTTGTGTAACCAAAAGGTTTCATTTCAATTGCATCCGAAACCAAACGGTTACATAAAATGAGACGCGATGTTTTTCAGGCAATAGCTGACCCCACGCGGAGAGAAATCATAAACATGATTGCTCACCGAACACTGAACTTAAATTCAGTAGCGGAAAAATTTCATCAGAGCCGTCCTGCCATTTCCAAACACATAAAAATTCTGACTGAGTGCGGACTCATCTCTATCAAACAAATCGGGAGAGAGCGCCACTGCGAAGCGCGCTTGCAAAAGCTGAATGAGGTTTCCAGTTGGGTGGAACAATACAAGAAATTTTGGGAATCAAAATTAGATGCACTTGAAATTTACCTGAACGAATTGCAAGCGAAGGAAAAATCAGTTACAAAAATTTCGAGAGCAAAACCAATGAAGAGAATTAAATCAAAACCAAAAACTAAAAATAATGGAAGGAGAAAATGAATTTAAAATCTCGCGTGAGTTTAATGCTCCGCGTGAACTTATGTTCGAAATGTGGACGAACCCCGAACACCTCAATCATTGGTGGGGACCTGCAGGAATGAATGCGACCACAAAAAAACTGGAGCTAAAACCCGGCGGAATTTTTCATTACTTCATTGAGTCACCCGACGGCTTCACACTTTATGGCAGATTTATTTACAAGGAAATTATCCGGCCGGAAAAATTAGTTTTCGTTGTTTCATTCTCTGATGTTAACGAAGGAATTTCGCGTCATCCGCTTGCTCCAACCTGGCCAGCAGAAATGCTGAGCACTATTGTGTTTACAGAGCGAAACGGAAAAACAACTTTGGACATGACTGCTGTTGCTTTGAATGCAAGCGAAGAAGAAATAAAAACTTTTGTTGATGGATTTGCCGGAATGAATGAAGGTTGGGGCGGAACATTCAGCAAGTTGATGAATTATCTTCCTATGATTTCATTAACAGATAAAATTTAATTACAACTCAAAAAAATATCAATGAAAAAAATCAATATCATTTTTTGGATTGTAATCGGAATTTTTTCTGCGTTCATGATTTTTACTGCTATTCCCGATGCACTTAATCAGCCTGAAGCAATTGATTTCATCTCTGCAAAGCTTTTGTATCCGCAATATTTTGTTTAGTTCATTGGTATTGCAAAAATTCTCGGTGTCATTGGAATTCTGATTCCGGGATTTCCAAGAATTAAGGAGTGGGCTTACGCCGGATTATTTTTCGACTTGGGCGGAGCAACCTTCTCCATCATTTCACTTTTCGGAGTTCACATAGATTTAGTATTCATGATTCTCCCAATAGTGTTTTTGTTTGCGTCTTACTTTCTTCATCACAAAAGATTGTCAGCAAAAAATTCTGTTGCTTACTAATGAACTAATAAACGAATGAACTAATAACAGGTATCCATGCAAAACACCATCAAGCCAAAATCAGTTGACGAATACTATAAACTTTTTCCGAAGGAAATTCATCCGATGATTTCTGAAATGCGAAACATCATTCAGAAAGCTGCACCGAAGGCAAAAGAAATTATCAGCTACAATATGCCTGCTTACAAGCAGCATGGTGTGTTGGTTTATTTCGCTGCATATAAAAATCACATTGGATTTTATCCGACATCAAGCGGAGTGAGAGTTTTTGCAGATGAACTGAAAGCATACAAAACTTCGAAAGGGGCGATTCAATTTCCCATTAACGAAAAACTTCCGGTGAAGTTGATTCAGAAAATTGTTCGCTTTAGAGTGAACGAAGACAAAGAGAAATTTGAAAGAAAAATATTATTGAAAGTAAATTTCTCAAAGAATAAAAAGCCATCATCTGTAAAAAAATCTTAAATCAAAAATCTAAAATCCAAAATCCTTAATTATGGAAACAACAACAAATACAATTACTGTTGAAACAACTGTAAACAATCCTGTAGAAAAAGTTTGGACACACTGGAACGAACCGCAACACATCACCAAATGGTGCTTTGCTGTTGATGACTGGCATGCACCAAAAGCAGAAAATGATTTGCGCACAGGAGGAACATTCAGCACACGCATGGAAGCAAAGGACGGAAGTTTTGGTTTCGACTTTGGCGGAGTTTATTCTCTTGTAGAAAATCACAAGACAATCAACTACACAATGGGTGATGGAAGAAAAGTTTGGATTTCATTTTCTTCAAACGGAAATGAAACTACAATCACAGAAACATTTGAACCGGAAAATGAAAACCCAATTGAAATGCAGAGGGGCGGCTGGCAAGCAATCATGAATAACTTCAAAAAATATTCTGAGAGTTTGTAGGCAGTTGGCTGTTTTTTCAAGCTGTAATTTGTAATCTGTAATCTGCAATCATAAAATAATCTCAAATCAAAAATCTTAAATCTAAAATGAAATCAGTTACACCTTTTTTATGGTTCAGTGAGCG
>DMRR01000106.1:0-361 GCA_003455275.1 Bacteroidota bacterium
TTTCTATCACCAGTTTCTGCTCACTCATTTTTCCATCAGCAGTTGTAAATACACAGAAGTAAATACCGGAAGGAAAAGATTCCAGATTGAAAATTGAAGATTGAAAATTATTTTCTGAATAAAACATTTCTCTTCCTAATAAATCATAAATGGAAACTAAAAACTCTCTTAACTGATCACTGCTCACTGTTAATTGATTTGAAGCTGGATTAGGCAAAATGCTAAATGAAAATTCATTTCCATTTATTCCGGTAGTAACTGTATCATTTACATAAACAGGATTCAACAATGAGCAATCGCAAATATCAATGGAAGCAGTATCATGATAAACCATGCGTAAACTGTCTAACCTGTTCCGATA
>DMRR01000106.1:714-2823 GCA_003455275.1 Bacteroidota bacterium
TTATTCAGCTGGAGCGGATCATTTTTACGGTCAAATAATTCTTCTGTAGTATCCGTGCAGAAATACCTGCTGTAAACAAAGTAGTCATCTTCAATTGTGCGCTCAGAAGGATAAACCGTATCCTGAGGAAACTGCTCATACAAAAATTCTTTCCTGCGAAAATTTTCTGTCATCACTTTGTGAACCGAAACTCCGTCAATAATTGCAGTGTCGGTAATTCCGGCTGCCTCAAGTATGGTAGGCATCAGGTCAATATTCAGTGAATAGCTGCTGTCAATCACAGTGCCCGGCGTAAACCACGCAGGATAGCGGATGAATAACGGAGCGCGCATGCAATCTTCATAAGGATATGATTTTCCCTGAAGGCGATGATCACCTATGAGATAGCTGTTGTCAGAAATAAAAATGATCATTGTGTTGTCCTTCTGCCCTATTGAATCAAGCTCATCCAAAACCTTCTGAAGACCTTCATCAATTCCCTTAATCATAGGGATGTAATTCTTTAACATATTCTCATAACCACCGGGCAACATTGGAGAATCAAACTGGTAGAGATAGGATGGATAGTTCTGCGTGTATTCTATAAAGTTAGCTGGAAGTGGAAAAGTGGTGGAGTCGTACATATTCGCATATTGATTTTGAGGAATGAAGGGTGAGTGCGGAGCATTATGATCAACAATGAGAAAGAAGGGAGTATCAATTCTTGAAAGAAGAGCCAGCGCGCTGTCAGTAATGAAGTCAGTCATGTGCTCTGTCACCGCCACAGCTGAGTCAAAATAGAAAGCTGTGTCATTGTAATAGGTACTTTGATTCGGAGTCCATAACCAATAATCAAAATCGGGCTTCGGTTGCTTGTGTTCAATCATCCACTTACCTATGAGTGCAACATAATATCCATTGTCATACATCAGTTGTGGGAGACGAACCTCACTGTGCGTCATCAGTTGACCGTTGTTCATAGAGCCATTGTTGTGTCCATACAATCCACTCATTATTGAAGCGCGGGAAGGAAGACACACGCTATTGGTAGTGTAAAATTTTATATCAGCCCCCTGCTCAGCAATGCTGTTGATTGCAGGAGTATTTAAAATAAAGTTAGTATCAATATGGCTGATGTAATTCCACCGCATATCATCAGCAACAAAGAGCAACACATTTGGTCTTGCAGTTTGAGCTTTACTTTCAAAGAAAGAAATTAACGAAAGCGAAACAAAGAGAAATGAAATTATTTTCCTTCTGAAAACCATTCCCGAAATGTAAAAGGAAATATTTTTCCAATGAAAAAATTTCTTCGTTACCTCGCAATCACCAATTTCTGCTGCTGCATTTTTCCATCAGCAGTTGTAAATACACAGAAAAAATGCAAGAAGGGTCATTTCAATTTCGATTAAAACCAATTGGATTTTTAGCAGCGGCATCACTAAGTTTTTGAATTAAAAGTGCTGCTTCCTTTTCATGAATAAACTTAGTTGATTTTAGAAACTCAATATTATTCTTCTTCTGAGTTAAATCAACAACATTAATATTATCAATGTATTTTTCTATAAAATATTTCATTCCAATCTCTTTATTTCCATCAAGAAATTTTCTGACTTCCTTTGATGATGGTCTGCTTTCATAAAGAAAAAGAAGTTTGGGAATGCTTGCTTCGATTAAAATGTATTTTGAAGAATAATTATAAGCGAGCAATAAAAACAAAAATGAAAGGCCCATTAACACAAAATACATTTCAAAATCAGGAAGCTGCTCGTAAAAAATTGAAATAGTTTTTCCAATTAAAAAAACTGTTGTTGAAACTGCTAAGATTATAGCTGGAATATTGTTTGATCGTTCATAGATTTTCTTAAAAGTTAATTCTTCAAAGGGAATTTCGCGCTGAAGACTGTGAAACAATTTCTCATTGGAATAAATCACCTTATCAGAGCAAACTTTCCACTCTATTCTGTGAAATAATTTCCTTTGACGAATTGAGTAAATAACTTCTGAATCTTTTACTGTTTCCATCTTTCTATAAGCACTTTTTCAAATTCAAAGCCCCTTCGCTTCCGCCACTAACTCAGCAAGGTCTTTTACTTTAATTTTTTCCTCCTGATTTTTTTGTTTGATGCC
>DMRR01000106.1:3106-3275 GCA_003455275.1 Bacteroidota bacterium
AGCATGGTCATGCAGAACGGGCAACCCACTGCAACAGTTGTGGCACCGGTTTCCATTATCTGTTCTGTGCGCTCCACACTTACGCGCTTGGTGCCGGGGCTTTCTTCTTTAAACACCTGCGCGCCGCCGCCACCGCAGCATAGTCCGTTGGTGCGGCACTTCTTCATTT